>JBAQGA010000020.1:0-13181 GCA_049287565.1 Candidatus Aminicenantales bacterium | reverse complement strand
GCGATGCGCTGGGCCAGACCCTCGACGATGGCCGTTTTCCCCACTCCCGCTTCGCCGATGAGCACGGGGTTGTTCTTGGTGCGACGGGAGAGAACCTGGATGAGCCGCCGAATCTCCTCCTCGCGACCGATGACCGGGTCGAGCTTCCCCTGGCGCGCCAGCTCGGTGAGGTCGCGCCCGTATCTTCGGAGCGACTGGAATTTTCCCTCCGGCTGAGGGTCGGTGATCCGTTGTGTTCCCCGGACGCTTACCAGAGCCTGGAGAACGGCGTCCTGGCGAACGCCGTTCTCGGCCAGGATCAGGCCGGCTTCGCCTCCCCCATCCTTGAGCATGGCCAGGAACAGATGCTCGGTGGAGATGTATTCGTCCTTGAGTTTATCGGCTTCCTTCTGGGCCTCGTTCATGACCTGCCGGAGGGCCGCTCCGAGGTAAACCTCACCTCCGCTGATCTGCGGCAGCTTCCCCAGCGCCTTTTCCAGCGCCTCCCGGATCTTCTGCGGGTTCACCCCCAGCTTTGCCAGGACGGCGTTGACAATATTTTCCTCCTGCTCCAGGAAGCTCAGGAGAAGATGTTCGGGGCGGACTTCCTGATGGCCCATTTGCTCGGCCTTCGCCTGGGCCGTCTGGAAGGCCTCTTGAGACATAACAGTGAATTTATCCCATCTCATGATGTTCACACTCCTCGTCTTTCTAGTATGCCAAAAATCTCCCTTTCTTGGGAAGAACCGAGACAAATTTTTCACTTGACAATTTATGAGAATGCGCTATTTTTTCCTTCGGAGTGGCCCATGGAAGAAATCGAGATCACCAGCTGGCTGACCTTGGATGCGATCAAGAAGAAGGCGAAAGTGGTGGAGACCGTCGGCAACCTCCAGACCGCCCACAGCATGTCCGTCTTCTGCATCATTGAGGAAGACTACCTCGAGCTCTATTACTCGGACTCATCGGCCAACGCTTTGCGCCGCTACGAGGACCGCGATGAGTTTGATCTAGCCCTGGAGGAGAGGAAAGAGGAAGACGGTGAAACTCCCTACGACGAGGATGAGCACGACTTCGACGAAGATGACGAGGATGACGCAGAGGAAGGGATCGAAGCCGAGGACGAATCAGAAGCCTCCTGATCGGCTCAGGACTCTTGGATCCTCTTTTTCAGTTCGTGCAGGAGATTGAGAGCATCCAGGGGGGTCAGGGAAGAGAGATCGCGTCCCCCAATCTCGTCCTTTAGCTCTCGCCATCGCTCCAATTCCCGTTCTTCCGCAAAAAGCAAGAGCTGTGATTTATCCCGTTTCCGGCGGGGCCGGTAGGCCAGGCGGGGCGAGCCGGTCTCGTCGAGCTCGAGTCTCTCCAGGTTATGGAGAACCTCTCTGGCCCTCTCGATGACCGACCGGGGAATGCCGGCCAGCTTGGCGACGTGAATACCGTAACTCTGGTCGGAAGGGCCGGGGATGATCTTGCGCAGAAAGATGACTTCGTCCTTCCATTCCTTGACCGAGACGTGATAGTTCTTGATCCTTCTCATGGTCAGGGCGAGGTCGGTCAGTTCGTGATAGTGGGTGGCGAAGAGCGTCATCGGCCGGATGTCCTCTTTTTCGTGGAGGTGCTCGGCCACCGCCCAGGCGATGCTCAAACCATCGAAAGTGCTCGTCCCGCGGCCGATCTCGTCCAGCAGGAGGAGGCTGCGTGAGGTGGCGTTATTCAGGATATTGGCCGTCTCGAGCATTTCCACCATGAAGGTTGACTGGCCGACGTTCAGGAAATCCATAGCCCCGATCCGGGTGAAGATGCGGTCGACGACACCGATCTCCGCCCGCCGGGCCGGGACGAAAGAACCCATCTGAGCGAGGATGACGATCAAGGCGACCTGCCGGAGATAGGTCGACTTCCCGCCCATGTTCGGACCGGTGATGATGAGGATCTGGTTGTCTTCACGGTCGAGCCCGGTGTCGTTGGGGATGAAGGGCTCGATGGATGTCTTCTCGATGACCGGATGTCTGCCCTCGCCGATGACGATCCGTTCGTTCCGGTCGACGACCGGCCGGAAATAATTGCGCTGGGCGGCCAGCTCGGCCAAAGCTGCCAGGACGTCGAGACGGGCGACGGCGGCGGCGATCTGTTGCAGCCTGTCCGCCTCTCGGGCGACGGCTTCCCGGACCTCGAGAAAGAGCCGGTGCTCGAGCTCCGCGATCTTCTCCTCGGCCGTCAGCACCTTCTCTTCGTACTCCTTAAGCTCAGGTGTGAGAAACCGTTCCGAACTCACCAGGGTCTGTTTGCGAATGTAATCGGGCGGCACGAGGGGAAGGTTCGGCCTGGTCACCTCGATATAATATCCGAAGACCTTGTTGTAGCGGACCTTGAGCGAAGAGATACCGGTCCGGTCCCGCTCCCTCTTTTCCAGGCCGGCGATGAATGATTTGCCGGACCGGCTGATCGAGCGCAGGTCTTCGAGCTCGTCGTTGAACCCATTCTTGATGATCCCGCCCTCGGTAAGGAGGAAAGCGGGTTCTTCGAGTATGGAGCGATCGATAAGGGCGGCCATATCCTCAGCATTATCCCAGGCCTTGAAGGCTTCGATATGCAGTTCGGCCCGGAGACCTTCGAGCACGTTCCGGATCCCGGGAAGCTGGTGGAGCGATCTCTTGAGAGAAACGAGGTCGCGGGGGTGGGCCACGGCGAGAGAGATCTTCCCGGTCAGGCGCTCCAGGTCAAAAATCCCTTTGAGGCGCTCCCGCAACTCCTGCCGTTCGACGGTTTTCCCGAGCCATTCTTCAACGGCGTCCAGCCGGGCGTTGATGGCCTCCTCGTCGACCAGGGGCTGGAGCAGCCAGCTCTTGAAAAGACGTCCGCCGATGGAGGTGACCGTAACGTCGATGACGTCAAGAAGCGAATCTTTGACCCTGCCGTCGCGGAGGTTACGGATGAGCTCGAGGTTCTTGATGGTCGTGGTGTCGAGCATCATCTGTTGGCCGGCATGAACATAAGAAATCCTTTGGATCAGGGACAGAGAATCCTTGCGGACCTTCTTGAGGTAATAAAGGAGCGCCCCGGCCGCCGAAGAGGCCAGCTTTTTATCCTCCAGCCCAAAACCGGCCAGGGAGCGGACCTGGAAATGCTCAAGGAGGACGCTTCTCGCCTGGGGCACGTCGAAAACCCAAGCTTCGATTCGACTTTTTAAGAACGAGCCGAGGTCGCTCTTGGCCGCCAGTCGTTCGACCTCTTGGTCCTGCCCTTCCGGGAAGACGATCTCCTTCGGGGAGGTCCGGAACAGCTCATCGACAAGGAGTCTCGTATCTCCCCGAGAACCCTCGGTGGTTCTGATCCGGCCGCCGGCCAGCTCGATGAGGGCGAGCCCCCAGCCGTCCTCAGCGAAGACGAGGCTGGCTAGATAAACATTCTCCTTCGCGCCTTCAAGTTCGACTTCGACCGCAGTTCCTGGAGTCAACACTCTGATGACATCGCGTTTGACCACACCCTTGGCCTTTTTAGGATCCTCGACCTGTTCACAGATGGCCACCTTGAAGCCCTGCTTGAGGAGCTTGGCCAGGTAGGAATCGGCGGCATGATGGGGCACGCCGCACATCGGGACTTTCTGGCGGGAGGTCAGGGCGATTTCCAGGATCGGCGAAGCCGTCTTGGCGTCCTCGTAGAACATCTCGTAAAAATCGCCCAGCCGGAAGAACAGGATGGCGTCCTGGTGCTCCCGCTTGATCCGGAAATACTGCTCCATCATCGGGGTGATGAGGTTGTCCTGACCCATGGCCTTTTCAACTATACTCAGGGCCTGGCCATTTTTCAAGAAAGGATAATGGTCATGGATCAGCCCCAGATGTTGTATTTCTTGATAAAGTGGTGGGGATGATAGGAGGTCTTGGCGCGGCGCAGACCAGGGATGCCATTGTCCTGTTCGCGGTTAATGTAGCGGCAGTCGGACCATTCCCTGCGGATGAATTCGCGGTTGACCAGCTGGCTGAGTCCGTCGTATCCCGGGTCAACGATCTCAATGGGGATAACGGCCGTGTCGGAAGTGAGCTTTGATCCGAAGGAGAAGGCGACGACTCGGCCGTCGATCCTGAACACTCCGCCCAGAAGACCCAACTCGTCCCCGCGCTCCAGAGCTTCCTCGATCACCGTCCTCCAGACCCGCCCGAGGAAGCCGTCGCTGCCGGCCTTGAACTTGAGCCATCCTTCCAGAAGTTGAAGACAGTCCGTCAGGTCTCCCCGGCGATACCGCGCATATTCGTAGGCATAGCTTCTTTCAAACTTGCGGATGCGGTTTCTCTTCCCGTCATATTTTTTTCCCTTGAGCTGGATCAGATCCTCCGTCCGGTAAATATAATCGAAGTTGTCGCGGTCGGCATCGCAACGATAAGGGCCGCCATATCTCAGAGTGAAGGACTCCGTGACCCGGGAGAGGCGCGGGGCGAAGGACAGACAGGTGCGGACCGTGGCCTCGATTTCGGTCTCGCCGACCGGCTGGAGGAAGTACGCCGGCTCCGAAGGCGGCCCGCAAAGGATACAGGGATTGCCGCTGATGATGGTGAACTTGGAATGTTCGAAATGCCGCCACAGAAAAATGTTCGCGAAATGGACCTCGCAGGCCGGAGAAGGATGGTGGGCGATGGCCGCGGCCAGGCAGTCCCGGTCCTCCATCCCGATGAGCTTGAATTCCGGAAACAACGGCAGGCTCATCCTCATCCTTTTCTCACCATGACGGAGCAGAGCTCGGGCGTGCAGCCGGCGCACCAATCCTCGGTCTTGACCATGCTGAGAGGACGGACGGGCACTCTCTCAAACCCCAACCGGGCAAAGAATTCGGGAATGACCGTCGCCAGGTGGATATCTCCCCGGACGTCGCGGAGCAATCTCTCGACCAGCCTCTTTCCCAACCCTCTCCCGCGGTGGGCTTCCTCCACACCCAGAGAACAGAGTTCCAGGCAGTCCGGATTCTTCCTGAGCCCGCAGATACCGAGGATGGCCTCCCCTTCGGCGGCCACCCAATAGTCATCGGCTTCCATCCCCAGGTAGTTCAGGCTGTATTTCCGGGCGATCCGGAGGATCTCGGGGAAATCGCTTTTTCTCGCTCTTCGAATCTGCATCGAATGTATTATAGCATCCCTCGGGAGGTGGATGTCGATGAAGGCGTCAGCAATTGACTTGGGGAAAAGGCTATAGTATATGACTCCCGATGAATGTCCCTCTCGCCCTAACCTATATCCGCATCCTCGCCGTGCCTGTCCTTGTGGTCGTGCTCCTCTCCGATTTCCGGGGAAACGACATCGCCGCGTTCGCCATCTTCGTCCTGGCCACTTTCACCGATACGCTCGATGGTTATTGGGCCCGAAAGAAAAAGCAGATTACCGTCCTGGGTGAGCTCCTCGATCCGACCGCCGACAAGCTGCTGGTCGTCTCCGCGCTCGTCTGCCTCGTCGGAACCGGGGTTGTCCCGGCCTGGATGGGCGTCATCATCATCGGCCGGGAGATCGCCGTCACCGGATTCAGGGCTCTGGCCTCGGCCAAGGGGATCAACATCCCGGCCTCGACGCTCGGCAAAATCAAGATGGGCCTGGAGACGGGCACCGTCAGCCTCCTCCTCCTGGGAGAAAAAATCCTGGGGCAGTTCTATGTTCTCGCTAAGGTGGGACTTTGGCTGACCGTCATAGCCGCCCTGGTCTCGGCCGCGGAATATTACATCCGGCACGGCCCGAAGGTTCTCTCAAGCCGTTCCTGACAGGGCCGCCCGGCACTTCTCGAGCGTTTCTCCGTCCTCCACGCTGAACAGCCGCGGCAGAGAGGGCCACTGACGGCTGATCCTTTTCAGCAGGCCGGTCAGGACTTTGCCCGATCCTATTTCCACCACCGTATCTATTTTTTTCTCCTGTAGGACCATCATGGAACGCTGCCAGAGAACCGGGCGGCAGACCTGTCTCTTGAGCGCCTCTCGGGCTTCTTCTCCCCGCCGGATGATCTGGGCGGCCACGTTGGTGACGACCGGAAACCGCAGGTCGCGAAACTCAACCCCATCCAGATCCACAGCCAGGCGCTCCTCGGCGGGCTTCATCAGGACGGTGTGAAAAGGGGCGCTGACGGGCAGGACGACCGCCCGCGCTCCCCTCATCAGGGCCAGCGCTTCCTCGACGGCTTCCTTGTGTCCGGCGATGACGATCTGGTCGTCGCTGTTCCAATTGGCGATCTGGACGGTCCCGCTCCTGACCTGGCGCAGGGCCGATTCGATGTCCGCCGGCGAAGCGCCCAATATCGCCGCCATGGCGCCGACTCCGACGGGCACTGCCTCCTGCATGTACCGTCCTCTCTTGTGCACGAGACGGAGGGCGTCCTCGAACGCCAGGGCGCCAGCGGCGACCAGAGCCGAATACTCTCCCAGGCTGTGGCCTGCAGCCAGAAAGGGTTCTTTTCCCAGAAGCCGAAAAGCAATCGTGCTGACCGTGAGCAGGGCCGGCTGGGTGAGGGATGTCAACTTGAGCTTTTCTTCAGGTCCGGCGAAGCAGACCTCGGAAATTTTCAGGCCGAGCGCATCGTCGGCCGCCTGGAAAAGTTCCTTTGCCAGGGCGGTTCGATCGAAAAAATCCCGGCCCATCCCAACTTTCTGGGATCCTTGTCCCGGAAAAAGAAAAGCCAGATTCCCCATATAGGTCCTTTTATCGGGCCTGCTCGAGGCAGCGATCGTTGATCCGAACCTCAGCCTGCGCCCGCAGGGACTGAACCCAGGAAGCGGCCTGTCCGCCGGCTTTCTCACGCCTGATCCGCGCCTCGACTTCCGCGAGGGCCTGGGTCAGGGGCTTCGGCTCCCGTCCTTTTTCTCTCTCGGACGGCGCATAGACCTCGCTGTAATAGTCTTCGATCTCGCTGAGGTTGATATCGACACCCTCGCCGAAGCGGAGGCCGATGATCTTGACAAAGCGGATCATCTCCTCGAGATAGGGCCGGAGTCCGGACTCCCGAAGGCCAAAGGCCGCCAGTCTCTCCTGCCATTGCCGGGCGTCGTATCGTTCCTTCCAGCGAATCAAAAGCTCGTCCGCCTCGGCCTTGCTCACTTCGATGTTCTCCTGAAGCAGGTCAATAACCACCCTCCGGTTGATGGCTTCGTCCAGAGCTTGACGGAGCGTGGAGGGGGCCCTGTTGTCGCTTTGCTCCGGCCCGACGGCGAACGCCTGCAGGATCCGAACATCGGTGAGAGTGATGGCCTTCCCATTGACCTCGGCAACGATGCAATCGATGACTTGAGAGCGACAGGGGACGAGCGAGAACAAAAGGATGGTCGGCGTCAACAACCAAGTTTTGAGGGACCGCATGGGATTAGAATATATTGCCGATGGTGATAAAGACAATAGGCTTTTTTCGTCTCTCGGGGTCGGTCAGGTTCCAGCCGAGTTCGAGCCGCGCCGGGCCGAGGGGCGTGCGGTAACGCAATCCCGCTCCGACAGCATGCTCCAGTCCGGCGAGATCGAGATCGTTGCGGCCGGAAAAAACGTTGCCCACATCATAGAAGACGAGCCCCGAGAGGCCCCGGAGTGCCGAAACGACCGGAAAGCACCCCTCAAAATTGAACAGGAGGAGGGCCTTCCCCCCGATCGGGACACCCGATTCGAGATCTTTCGGGCCGAGTTCATCGAACTCCGCCCCACGGAAAGAGTTGCTGCCTCCGGCGAAGAAACGTTCGTGAATGGGTATCTTGCCCTGGCCCAGCCCGAGACGGAACGTGGAACCGATAAGGACGCGGGAGACCGGGGAAAAATACCGCTGGTACTTGAAAAGGGCTTTCAGGAAGTCGGATTCTGTCTGAAATAAGGGAAGTGCCCATTCCAGAGCCAGACTGGAGAAGGCGCCTCGTTCCGGGTTGAAGGCGTCGTCCCGCCGCTCGAGGATGAAACTCGGGGCCAGCGAGGTCTTGGAATACGGGTAGAACTCACGGTCGATCTCATTGGGAGGAATCTCCAACTTCTCCAGGACCGTCCGGGTATAGCGGACCGTGGCCAGGAAGTCCAGGTCCCAGAAGATCGGGCGCGTACCCGTCAAACTGACGCCTTCCCGCTGGAAGGCAAAACTCTGGCGTTCTTCCGACTCGATCCAAGCGCTGAGGGAAGTTTGAATCGGAAAATCGAAGAAGAAATAAGGCTGCTGCCAGATAACCACGGCTCTCTTCTCAGAGAGGCTGAATTGCGTGACAAAGCTCAGGCTGGCGGCACTGCCGAAGACGTTGCTTCTCATATACTCGGCTGTGCCGCGGAGCCGGAGATCGGCGGCGAGAAGCGAAGAGGCGGACCAAACAGGTTCCTTGGTTTCGAGGCCGATCCCGAAACCGACATAGTTTCGTTCTCCCTCGCGGAGGCTGATTACGACGTGTTCCATTTCATCCGAGACCGGGATCTCCTCAACCGTGACCGAAGAGAAGATGCCCAGCCTTTCCAGATTTTGGCGGGAGGCGGCGATCTGATCGGCCCGGGCGAGGTCTCCCGCCCTAATCCTCAACTCCCGCTGAATCACTTTTTTCCGGGTGACAAAATTGCCGGAAATAAGAAGGCTCTGGATTCTGACGATCCGGCCTTCCTGGATATTGAAAACGACCTTGAATACGCCGTCTCCCACGGCCTCGATCTGAGACTCGATTCTTGTCCCCCGGACGGCCTTGTTGAGATAGAGCGCATTCAGCTTCTCGACCTCTCTTTGGATGACCGGCCGGAAAAAAGGTCCGCCTTCGGCAATGTTCAGCTGCGCTCGGATCGTTTCGGGATCGACCAAGACGGCTCCGGCGATCTCGATGGTTTCGATCCGCTGCTGCCGGCCCTCTTGGATCGAATAGACGGCCTCGGCCCGATCCCCATTCTGGAAGAACTGGAACCCGACCTGGGCGTCAGGAAATCCCTGAATCTGGTAGAGCATCTTGATTTCGGCGGGCAACTCATAGATCCTTTTCCCGTCCAGGACGCCGAAAAAGAGAGCGCCCTCGACAATTCCCAGCGCCTTCTTGATATCATCGGCCGGGAAATAGCGGTTGCCCTCGAAACGGATGTCCTGGATCTTGTACTTTTGCCCCGGATCGACCCGGTAGATCACCCGTATTCCCCGACCGGTCCGCTCGATGCGAGAATCAACCGTGGCCAAAATGTATCCTCGAGCCCGAAGGTGGTCCAGGATCCTCGCTTCTCCCTCGCTGAGCCCCCAGTCTTCGAAGATCTTCTCCTCCCAGATCGGCCGGACAAGACTGGGGGAGATTTCAGCTCCGCTGATCGCGATATCGATGCGTTCATCCGGGTCGATCCTGATCAGCAGGAAAACAGTGCCGTTCTCGGGGAAAAATTCCTCGGCGATGAGATCCACTTCGGCCCGCGGGTATCTCCGCTCCACATAGAGCTCCCGCAGCCGGACGAGGTCTTGGTCCAACCTGCTGAGGCTGTAGAAGTCCCCCACCCTCGTCTTCATCGTCGCTTTCAGGTCGTCCACAGGGATATCGGCGTTCCTTTCGAACCGGATATCGGAAATCGAATAACGGGCTCCCGCTTGAATGACGAAGGCGATGTCGATCAGGGGAACTCCCTGGATGGGTCTTACAGATGCTTGGATGCTGGGCTGAAAGAAGCCCTCATCGTTCAGGGCGATATTCAGCTCAGCGGTCGCCCGTTTGAGACTTTCTTCGGAGAAGTAGCCATCCTCATGCAAAGAATAGAGAGCATTCCGCAGTTTTTGCCCTGATACTCCCTTCTCGCCCCGGAAATGGATCTTCCGGACGATCCGCTTCCGTGTCAGCACGAACTTCAGCCCGATCCTCTCGATTCCGCTCCGGATGACCTCGATGTCGGAGAAAAGCCCGCTCTGGAAAACCTGTTTGATCGCCGCGCTGACGGCGGCCAGGGAATAACGGTCGCCGGGACGGACGGAAATCAGGCGATCCAAGTTTTCCGTGTCGGGCGAACCATCCACCCAGACTTCTACCTTCGCCACGGCCGGGACCTCGGTGTCCTGAGGAATGGCGGCCGAGACAAGAAGGCCCAGGACGGACAAGATCAGACAAAGCCGGGAGGCCGGAAAGGCCAATCTCAGACGTCCGATCTTAGAACCTTTTCCGGACCTTGACATCGAAGCTGAGCCTCCCTATTTCGTTGCGTGTGCCCACGATCGAGAATTCATTGCTCAGGTCCCACTCCATCCGGATGATCTCTTCGGTCTGCCTGGTCAAATTGGTGGAGTAATAAACAAAGAAGTCCCGGGAAATTTTCTTCCCGATCGTCAGCCGGGCGGTCATTTCGGCCGAGGAGCCCAAGAGAAACGGATCGACACGGAAGCGATCCAGGCTGAACAATTTTTCCGCCCTCTTCTGGGCCGCTTCGGTCAGGGTAAAGGAAAGAAGCGAGGCCGTTCCGAGTTGAGAACTTGTTTCCGTCCGGTATTGCCTTCTGTATGCTTCCCCTAAGGCCAGCAAGGCCAGGACATCCTGCGGCGGCAGAGGAGGAGAAGAACTGAACTGGGGATTAAGCTGTCTGGCCAAACCGGTCAGGGTGATGGTGACCCGGTAGTCTTTGACGAAAGTCTCCGCCCTGAAATCCAGGTAGGGTTCGATCAAGGAAGGGTTGAAAAAGCTGAGCCTTCCTCGAAGGATCTGGAATCTTCTGTCCTGGAAATAAGCCTCGCCGCTGATGGTCTCGATGGTACCGAGAAGGATCGGGGCCTTTATGTTTCCGGTGATGGTCAGGTCGAAACGTCCTCTAAACCGCCCCAGGGAATTCTCCATCCAGGCATTGTCATCGGCCTTCAACCGCAGGTCCAGGGTGAGGTCGTCGAAAAAGCCCGGTTTCTGCCGAGCGAGGTGGTAGGGCTGCGAAGAGAAGGAGAATTTTTCCTGGATCTCCCGCCTCCAGGAGAGGCGGCGCACCTCGAAATCCCCTTCCAGGACGAACCGTCTACTATCTTTGATCAGTCTCAGCGAAGCATCCGTCAGAGCTCTGGTCCGTTCGAACGGCGAGAGGATCAGGTCCTTGCCCTCGATGGCACAGTTGATCCCGACTTCCCCTCCTCTGCCCAGAGTGACCTCGCCGCTCCCTTGGATGCCGCCCCCTCCGAGCTTGCCTTTGAGCGCCCGGATGGAAAACTGACCGCCTTCGATATTGATCCGGCCGGAATAATCAGTTACGGCCTGTGGGAATTGTGGAAACGGGAGAAGCGGCCCTTGGAAATCGAGGACTCCGTTGAGTCGAGGGGAAGAAGGAGCTCCACGGATCTGGGCCTGATAGTTCACTCTCCCCTTGGCTCCGCGCCAGGGAAGCAATAGATCAAGGTTGTTGAACCCGCCCTTGATGTCGATGGAGAGGTCGTTCGGGACAAGAGGGATTTCGGCATCCACCAAGAAATCGTTCTCTCCCGGAGAAAAATAACCCTTAGCGCTGAGACCGAGACGCTCTCTGGACATCCGGAGCCGGAGATCTCCTCGGGAAGAAACCTGGGGAAAGGGGCTCCAACGAAGGTTGTCGATGATGAAAGCGCCGGCGGCGATCTCATCTTCTCCCAGGCGGCCGCCGCCCTTGAGGGTGAAACTGAGCTCGCCAGCCAGGTTCGGCTTTAGAGAGCTCAGGTCAAGCTTCTCTCCGACGGCCTCAATCTCCATCTCTTCGTTTTTCACGCCCAGGCGCCAAGAGCCCTTAACCCGCCCGCCCATGATGTCGAAAGTGATTTCCGGGAAGGCGATCGAAGCGCCGTCCCAGGTGAGCTTTCCCGTTACAGCGCGCAGTTCCTGGGAGTTAAACAGGATCAGGGGGCTCGAAAAGGCACCATCCACGCTGATAAGATCGCCCCTGAGCTGAACCCGAAAATCGCCGGAACCCGTACCGCGGAGAGGCAGTCCAAGATTCAGGCCGGGAAGGATCCTCTCCAACTCTCCTTCCGCTAGTTCGATCCCAACGTCCAGTCCCTCGGGAGAGTTCAGAAGAGAGATCTCTCCCCGGAGGTTGGGATCGTCGACCCGGAACTTCCCGGATACCGTGTTCTGCTGGATATTGACCAAGCCCTCGGCGGCCTCGACATCATACCTGTCGAAACCGGCGGGAGAAAGTGCGAACTCGATCCTGGTCCGAATATCAGAGAGCGGGCCGCTGACGCTGACCAAGGCGATGCCGCTTCCCCGGATTTCGGGGAAGGACAGGTCCTGGCGAAGGACCAGCGAGGTGAACTCCCGGGCGCTCTTGACATCGCTGACCTCTCCATTGATGGCGATATCGACTGCCTGGCCGAGGATGAAGCGGCCGTCGAGATCCAGCCGTCCGAAGCGGCTGTCCAGCCGGGGTGAGGAGAACCTGAACTCATTTTTCCTATCCCAGCTGAAATGCACCGGGCCGGCAAAAGAATATTTTCCCGAAGGCACGGGGGCACCCGTCGGTCTTAACTCGAAATCGGCCACAAGCTCGCGGTCATCCAGGCTGAATTTTCCCCAGGCCGGCGAGCTCACCGGCCACGGCAGCGAGGACAGGGCGAGGATCGGTTCAAGATGAAATCCTTGGAGCTCTCCCTGCACTCTTCCCGAAGCCGCCTGGATCAAAACCGACTCCGGTCCCGACTTCTTCTGGAGATTCATTTGTACTCGTACGCCCCGCTGTGTCGAATACTCCACTCGGCCCTGAACCTTTTCCAATGGAACTCGATTGAGGGAAAGGCGACCGCTGCCAAGATCGCCGACAAACCGGATCTCGTCCCGGTTCCGACTCAACTCTCCCTCTCCTTCAATTCGGCCTCCCCAATCAAACGGAATTCCCAGGATTTTTGCGATGGAATCCAGGTCAGCCCGGTACGAAACTTGAAGCGTCCCCCGGGGATCAACCCGCCCGAAAAGACTCCCCTTGGCCTTGATCCAGGCGTCCCGGCCGGAAAGGACGAACTTGTTCAGCTGCAGGCGATTTCCCCGGCTCTCCAGCCAAAGCTCTATTTTTCCTTCTAAGGGCTTTCTACCTGGTTCCAACAGGAGAGAGCTCTCGGCCGCCTCCGCCCGGATCATGAAGGCTTCATCTTTGAAAGCTAGACTGGCATTAAAATTTCTCAGCTGGAAGCTCTCCTTGCCGTCGGCAAAGGAAAACTCCCCCCCCCGAATCAGGCCTTTTTCAATGGCAAAGGGAAGGGCTAGAGAAAGACCGGGTTTTTCTTTTCTCTCGGCGCCCTCCGGTGCGGCGATGATCCTGATAACGGGC
>JBAQGA010000019.1:0-14063 GCA_049287565.1 Candidatus Aminicenantales bacterium | reverse complement strand
CTGTTGGTTTAGCGACAAAAACGCAAGATTCGATTTGCGAAAGGTCGATATCGACGGGACAGGCCAGAGGGTTGTCTACAGCAATGAGGACGTGTATTACATCTGGCCCTGCAGTTGGACCCCGGATGGAAAACACATCTTGGCGGTCTTGACGAATAAAGAAATGCTCAGTCAGATAGCCATGGTTTCTGCTTCCGACGGCAGTGTTCGGATGATAAAGAAATTCGAGTCCGGGGCGCCGGGAAAGCTTTGCCTCTCCTCTGACGATCAATGGATTGCTTACGATTTTCCTTATGAAGTTCCCTGGAAGGCTGAAGGATCTTCCAAGCATGATCTCTACTTGCTGGCCATTGACGGTAGCCGCGAAATTCCTCTGATCATCCATCCCGAAGACGATCGCCTGCTGGGCTGGTCTCCGGACGGCAAATGGATTCTCTTCTCGAGCGACCGTTCCGGAACCCATGACGCCTGGATCCAATCTGTCGAGAATGGAGTCGCCAGGGGTAATCCTCAGCTTGTCAAGCGGGATTTCGGCGGTTCGAGGTTATTGCCGATGGGATTCACTGGAGACGGCTCGTTTTATTATGGAGTGAGAGTCTCTGTCGACGACGTCTATGTGGTCTCTCTGGATCTCACAGCGGCGTCCCTGGCGACTCCTCCCAAAAAGGCTGCCCTCAGATTCGAGGGCTCAAACGCTTATCCCTGCTGGTCCCCCAATGGCGATTCTCTTGCCTATGTATCATTTCGCAGGCAGGACATATCGAAGCCTGTCGCCCTTTGCATCAAGTCCATGCGTTCCGGGGAGGAGCGGGAGTTCTATCCTGAGGTTAGAGATTTCGACACGGTTGCCTGGTTCCCCAGTGGGAATTCCGTGCTTGTGCGCGGACTGGTCGAAGGCCATCGATTGGGACTATTCCGCGTGGATCTTGAAAATGGCAAATCTGAGGGGATTCTGATTTTGGATGACATGGGAGGTCTTCATGGCCCGGTTCTTTCCCGGGACGGGAAGAGGATTTATTATGACCTCGATGATTTTGGAGACAAGATATTCCGAATCATCAGCTATGACCTGGAAACGAAGCAGAAAAAAGAACTCATTCGGGGCCCCAGCCAAATCATTCATTATGATATCTCGCCCGATGGAAAATGGCTGGCTTACAAAGAGCGGGAGGAAGGTGTCGCCTGTCTGAGACTCATCCCGGCAGAGGGTGGAGAGAAAAAGAACCTTTTGAGACTCAACAAGGGCGAAGGCATCAACAGCGTGGCCTGGTCTCCTGACGGCCGGTATGTGTATTTTTCCAAATGGGAGAAGGGCAGCAGCAAGAGCGAAGCCTGCAGCCTCTGGCGTATTCCCTCGGAAGGCGGAACACCCGAGAAGTATGATCTGACGATGGACGGCCTGGAGAATCTGAGTTTTCATCCTGATGGCAGACAATTGACGTTTAACTCCTGGCAAATGAATACAGACGTCTGGGTCATGGAGAATTTTCTGCCCGTCGAGAAGAAATAATATAAGAAGGAAAGGACGGAAGGCTTGCCTGTTTAATGAGATAAAAGGGAAAGAAGGACCGTCTTATGTTTCGAGATGACAGAAAGCAAAGAGCACCGGGGAGTTGACATAAGACATACCATCGTTCATACTAATGGTATGAAAATTGCAATCTCCATCCCCGAAAGTATTTTTCGTGACGTCAAGAAAGCCGCGGAAGAGCAGAAGCGGTCTCGAAGTGAGATATTCGTCGAGGCCGTCAGGGAATATCTGACGAAACTCGAATCCCGCCGGATCCTCGAATGCCTGAATGAGGTTTATGCCACTCCGGAAACGGAAGAGGAAAGGGATGCCCGGAGATCGGAGCTCGATCTCTACAAGCGCACGGTGCTCAAGAGGGAAGAATGGTGATCGCCCAGGGCGACGTATTCTGGCTCGACACCGGGGCGCCTCGCGGGTCGGGCCCCGGCTTCAGGCGTCCTCACGTCGTCGTCCAAAACGATGTTTTCAACGCCAGTCGCATTCAAACGACTGTCCTATGCGCCGTCACCTCGAACCTGGCGCGGGCCAAGGCCCCTGGGAATCTCCTGCTTCGGAAGGGCGAAGCGAACCTGCCCCGGCCGAGCGTGGTCAACGTATCGCAGGTTGTCACCGTGGATAAATCTGTTCTCCGGGAGAAGATCGGGACCCTGTCGCGCCAGAGAGTTCGGGAGGTCGTCTCGGGACTGCGCCTTGTTCTCGAGCCGCGGGAGCTCTAGGCCAAAGGCTGCATCAAAAAGGGTTCATCTGGGGGCATATACAGAAGTAGTCTTTTATGGTAAAAAAACGCTGATCAAGATGGCCAATAAGAAAAGCACCGTCCTCCTTCTGCTCAAGCTGGCGTTCAGCCTGTCGATCCTGGTTTTCATCCTCACCACCCAGACTTCGCTCGGCAAGATCGGGGACGTCCTTAAAAACGTCAACCCTTATTGGCTCCTTCTCGCTTTTTCCCTCCACGCTTTGGGACTTTACATCAGCGCCTACAGGTGGCAGATCCTGGCCCGGGCTCAGGGGGATGAGGTTCCCCTCGTTTTCCTGGCGAAATCCTATCTGGTCGGGACCTTCTTTAACAATTTCCTGCCCACCCGGTTCGGGGGCGACGTCGTCCGGATCTGGGACGGCTCGCTCTATTCCAAGTCTTTGGTCAAATCCTCGGCCATCGTCCTGGTGGAACGTTTCACCGGTATCATCGTCCTTTTTCTCCTGGCCGTGGTCGCTTCGCTCTTCCGGCTCGACATGGCCCGCCAAGTGCCCGTCATCTGGGTGGCTCTCCTCCTCGGCCTGGTGGGGCTTCTCCTCATCGCCGCCTTCTTCCTTCCGGTCTTCGCCCGCCGGCTCGCCGCCCTCCGGTTGCGCGGATTCCCCGAAAAGGTCCGGAACAAGATCCTCATCTTCCGCGAAACCATCCTCCATTACCGGACCCAGAAGGGGCCGTTTCTCCGGGCCACCTTCTGGGCGCTGCTCCTGCAGCTCAACGTCATCCTCTACTATTTCCTGATCGGCCGGGCCCTTCACCTGGACATCCAGTTCATCGACTACTTCATCTTCATCCCCATCGTCCTGGTCATTCAGATCATTCCCGTCACCATCAACGGCCTGGGGCTCAGGGAAGGATCCTACATCGAGATCTTCAAATATTACGGGATCCTTCCCCAGACGGCTGTCTCCTTTTCCCTGGTCGATGTCGCCTTCAACCTCGTGCTCGGAGTCATCGGCGGGACGATCTATGTCTCGCGCAAAAGGCGCCGTTGAATCGCCGCCGGATTTCGGCTAATCTACATCCGATGATCCTCACGGCATCCCGGCGGATATCCCTCCGTCAGGGCTTCTCCCGGGCGGCCGCTTTGCTGGCCCTCGTTATTCTCCTGGCCCCGCCGGGTCGCGCGCCCGCCCAGGAGGATATCTCCGAATTCGAAAAACGCCTGGCCAAGATCCACCAGGACATTCGTAACCTCCGCGCCCGGATCGAAGAGGTAACAAAGCAGGAGTCGACCCTGCTCTCCCAGCTCGGCCGGATCGCCCTCACCAAAAAACTGATCCGCAACGAGCTCGCCGCGCTCACCCTCCGGCGGGAAAAGCTGTCCGAGGAACTGGCGGCGACGCGCGAGACCATCGCCTCCCTGCGCCGGAAACTGGGCCAGGAGCAACGGTCGATCGAAAAGACGCTGGTCACGCTGTACAAGTACGGGAAGTTCAATTTTCTCCAGTTCCTGCTCGAAGCGGAGAGCATGAACGCCGTTTTCTCGGAGAGCCGGCATCTGGCCGCCTTGGCCCGGCACCAGCAGGATGTCATCAGCGCCTATCTCAAGACCATGGACGAACTCCGGAAGGCCGAAGGAGCCCAGGCGAAACAGAGTGCGGAGGTGGCTGCTTTAATCAGCGAGGCCGATGCGAAAAGTCGGGAACTCGAAGCTCAGGAGGCCAAGAACAGGTCCCTCATCCAGGAGATCCAGAGGAACAGGAAGAGCTATGAACAGGCCCTCCAGGAACAAAAGGAGAGAGCGGAGCATCTGCAGTCCCTGATGGACAAGCTGGCCAGTCAGGAGATTGTCCTCCCCTTCCGGTTCGTTCCCCTCTACGAACGGAAGGGGAAGCTGCCCTGGCCGATCGCCGGCCGGGTGATCACCCGTTTTGGCATCGAGCGTCATCTCAACACCAGCACGATGAACAACGGCATCGATATCGCGCCCGCCAAAGATGATACCATCATCCGGTCCATCCATCCGGGGAAGGTCGTCTTCGCCGATTTTTTCCAGGGCTACGGGAACCTGCTCATCATCGACCACGGGATGAATTACTACACCCTTTACGGTCACTGCGACGAGTTCATGGCCGGCAAGGGTGAATTCGTCCGGGAGGGCCAGCCGATCGCGGTGGCTGGGGATATCGGTTCGCTCAAGGGTGTCACCCTCTATCTTGAGGTCCGCTACAAGACCAAACCGCTCGATCCCTTGCAATGGCTCAAACGAAGATGATAGAATGAAGATTCCCTCGAGGAGAAAGAGCTGCCGTGAAGAGGACGCGATTCATTCTGTTGGCCGTGCTTTTCGCCATCTCTCTTCTTTTTCTTTTCCAGATGACCTACCTCCGGGGCATCTCCTCCCAGTCGGGGACGCCGAAAAACATCTATCTTCTGGAAGCGGTCATCCGTCTCATCCGTAACGACTATCTGGAAGAAAAGGCCCCCCTCCGGATCGCGGACGGCTCGTTCAGGGGGCTGGTCAATTCGCTGGACAGCCTCAGCAGCTACCTCGACGCCGAGAGCACGACCCGGTATTTGGACCGCAAGGCCGGGCCGCTCCAGGAGCCGGGTGTGATCCTTTTCAAGAGATACGGGGCGTTTCCCCAGGTCATCGGGATCATCGAGAACTCCCCGGCCGAAAAGCAGGGTTTGGAGTTGGGCGACCTCATTACCGAGATCGATGGCCTGGCGACGCCGGCCATGAGCCTGAGGGAGGTGAATCTCCTTCTCGGAGACAGGGAGGGGAAACCTCTTGACCTCAAAGTGCTCCGGGCTGAGAAGACGATCGAATTAAAGGTGGAAAGAGTCCTGCTCCACCCCGAATCCGTGAACTACGAGGCGCACAAGGGCACGTCCGGAATCCTGAGGATCAACCGGATCTCCTCGCCGTGCGTTTCCGAGATCAAAACAAAGTTCCTGTCGGAGCTCAGGAAAGGAAAAGGACCGCTGATCGTGGACCTGAGAAACTGCCCGGAAGGAAACTTCGAGGAAGCCCAGAAATTTATTAACCTCTTTCTCAAGACCGAGAATCTAGGATATTTCGAGAAGAGGGGGAAGGAAAAGGAAATCCTGGCCTCTCCGGAAGACCCCCTGCTGGCCCAGCTCCCCCTCATCGTCTGGATCAACCAGGGGACTCTTGGCCCGGCCGAGGCCGCGGCCGCCGTCCTCAAGGAATTCAAGCGCGCCAAGGTGGTCGGCTTGGAAACGCCCGGCCTGGCGGCCAGGTATGAGTTCTTCCCGCTCGAGGACGGCACGTCCGTCGTCCTGACCTCCGGAATTTTTTGCCTGAACTCCGGCGTCAAGCTCTGGGGACGGGGCGTCGAGCCCGACATCCCGGTGGAGGCAGACGACCAGGGCTTCCCGGCCTTTCTCAAGAAAACGCAGCCCCTCCTGTCCGCATCCTGATCGATGAAGTTAGGCCCGAACGTTAAGGTCAGAAGGCAGAATCCCCATTCGGAACGGTTATTTCTGGTACTCATCCTGCTGGCGCTCCTGTCGATCCTGGGCCTGGACTATATGGCGTCACGCAGAGGGGAGAAGGCTTATTTCTTTGCTTCTCGGGCTCCCCGGACAGAGACTCCCTTAGTCCGCCCACTCCTGGCCGACTCGATCCGCCGGTTTCTCGACGCCTCCGGCATACCCCAGGAATCTGTCCGGGAGCTCCGGGACGAAGACGGTTCTCCTCTTTTCATCATCCATCTGACTCCGGAAAGCTATGCCGGCCTGGAGCCTCGACTGGAAGAGGAACTCAGGGACAAAAAGGCCGTCTTTGACTTAGAGAAAAAAGAATTCGAAGGATGGACCTCTTCTTCCTGGCGGATTGCGGGAGAAGAGGAAGACAAGCTGTCGCTCGTCTTTTCCTCTCCCCGGCCTCTGTCCGCCGCCGAAAAAAAACCAAGAGAAGCGGCCCCGCCGCCACGGCCCGAAAGACTGGCGGCCATCATTATCGACGACATGGGGAACAGCCTGGAGGATTTGGAGGAGATCTGCAGCCTCCGGCAGCCGATCACTATCTCGGTTTTGCCGCTCAGCACGTATGCCGAGGAGACGGCCAGGATCGCCCATGAAAACGGTCTGGAAGTCATGCTCCATCTGCCCGGCGAATCCCTCAACCACCAGGAGGGCAACGACTCCACCCCCGGCCTTATCCGATCCGGCATGAGCCGGGAGGAGATCCGGGAACTCGTGGAAGAGTCCATCGCCCGCGTTCCTTACATCCAAGGCGTGAACAACCACATGGGCTCCAGGATCACCCAGGAGGAAGCGGTGATGCGTCCGATCCTGGAGATTCTGAAACGTCGCGACCTCTTCTTCCTCGACAGCCGCACGACCGCGGATTCAATTGCTTTCGACCTGGCTAAGAAGATGGGCCTCCGCAGCGCCTACCGGAACGTTTTCCTGGACTCATCGGTGGGAGTGGAGTTCTCCAAGAAGAAGGTCATCGAGCTTGTCCGCCTCTCCCAGAAGACGGGCCGGGCCATCGGTATCGGTCACCCTTTTCCGGAAACGCTGCAGGCCCTCCGCGAGAGCCTCCCTCTCCTGGCCGGATACGACGTCAAGCCTGTCTTCGTTTCGGAGATCATCCGGAGAAAGGAATAAAACAGGCCGCGGGGAATATGATGAGTGACGCCGGGCCGATCGGACTCCGGCGGGATTGCATAATTCGGTTCCATTCGATATAGTGAACTTTAAAGAAGGAGGAAACCGATGAAAAGAAAATCGCTGCTCGGCGTTGCCATAGCGGTCGCCCTGATGTCGCTTTTCCTGTCCGCCTGCAAGGGCATCTCACCAGAGGAGTTGAAGGCGTCGGTGGAGATCATCGAGGTGAGCTCCAAGTGGGTGGAAAAGACCTACCAGCCCTGGCCGCCCAAGCTCACCCTGGTGCCGACGATATCATTCCGCGTCAAGAACGTCTCTGACAAACCTCTCAATTACCTGAATTTCAACGCCATCTTCAAGTTCACGGACGACCAGGAGAATCTGGGAGACAATTTCCTGGCGGCCGTCCGCAAGGAACCTATCCTGCCGGGAGAGTCCAGCCCCGTCATCACTCTAAAGAGCAACTTCGGAGTGGAGGGCAAGAGCCTGGCCTCGTTTAAGGATAACCCCCAGTGGAAACCGATGATCTGCCGGCTCTTCATCCAGTCCAAGGGATCTCCTCACGTCCTGCTCGGGGAATATGACATCTCCAGGGAGATCGACTTCAAAGAGCCCGAGCCGGTGGGCGTCGAAAAGAAGGACGAGGAAAAGAAGGATTGACGCCCCGGACAAGGAAAGCCACGTGAGCGCGATCATTCCCCAGCGTCTTTTTCTCACCAAGGGCCGGGGTCAGCACAAGGAAAAGCTGGCCAGCCTCGAACAGGCCCTCCGGGATGCCGGCATCGCCCCTTTTAACCTGGTCAAGGTATCGAGCATCTTCCCTCCCAGCTGCAAGCTGGTCTCCCGGGAGGAGGGGCTGAAGGTCCTGCGCCCCGGGCAGATTATTTTTCTGGTGATGAGCGAGAACTCCACCAACGAAGCCCATCGTCTCATCTCCGCCTCGATCGGACTGGCCATCCCCAACACTCCCGTCCACTACGGCTATCTTTCCGAGCACCACAGCTTCGGCCAGAACGAAAAGGAGGCTGGGCTGTACGCCGAGCAGCTGGCTGCCGAAATGTTGGCCACCACCCTCGGTCAGAACTTCGACATCAGCGAGATCTGGGAGGGGGAAGAAAAGAAGGTCTTCAAGATCTCCGACGAGCTCCTCGTCCGGACACGTAATATCACCCAGACGACCAAGGGGGAGAAAGGGCTCTGGACGACCGCCCTGGCGGCGGCGGTTTTCGTCCCCTGATCACGGAAGACCGAGAGGGCCCGGCTTCAAAATTTTGATGTAGTTCTTGGCCTTCAGGTCCGTCATGTACTCGGTCAGCTTCTTCACCCTTCTTTCCCTGAAGATCTTATCTAAGATATCCTTCCTAACCTCTTCAAAGGGCTTGAGCCGGCTCTCCTTCTTTTCTTCGAGTTTGAGGACATACCAGCCGTTCTTGGCCTGAACCCAGGGAGTGATCTCGCCGGTCTGCAGCCCGGCCACGGCCTCTTCCAGGACCGGATCGAGCTCGCCCTTCTTGATGAACCCGAGATCGCCCTGGTTCTCCTTGAGCGGGCTGTCGCCGGACTCGGAGGCCACGGTGACGAAATCCTCTCCCGCCTGGATCCGGCCGCTGATCTCCGCTTTTTTTGCTTCGAGCTCCTCCGGAGTCCGGACCTCGGAAGATAGGTAGACGGCCCGCAGCCTGTACTCCTCCGGTTCGGTGAACTCCTGGGGATTCTGCTTGTAGTAGTTGACGCCTTCGGCTTCGTCGACGACGATTGTCCGGTCCACCTCGACGGAGATCAGAATCTGCCGCAGGATGCCTTCCTCGATCTGCTTAATGAACTGTTCATAGTTTACGCCCTGCTGGAGAAGGGCCTGCCGAAATTGGGCGTCCGTCTCGATGTTGTTCTCCCGTTTGAGCCTATCGATGTAGTTCTTGACCTCCTCACC
Organism: Candidatus Aminicenantales bacterium; assembly: GCA_049287565.1. Taxonomy (GTDB): domain Bacteria; phylum Acidobacteriota; class Aminicenantia; order Aminicenantales; family UBA8522; genus UBA8522. The sequence goes on along the minus strand of JBAQGA010000019.1, from coordinate 5,264 downwards.
GGCGTTGAGCTGTTTTTTCTTGGCCTCTTGGAGGAGCAGGAGGTCGGTGATCATGTTATCCAGCATATGTTCTTTGGCCCGGCTGTACTCCTTTTCGAATTCTTCCCCCTGAAACTGGGCCCGCAGCATCTGGTAGGCCTGGTCGTTATACTGCTGGTACTGAGACAGGGTGATGATGTCATCATTCACGATGGCCACGATCTCCTCCACAACCTGGCCGGCGGCCGCGACGGCGAGCCCGAACAGGGCAAACAATAAGGCTATGGACATATGTCGGTTCCTCATCACTTTATCCTCTGGTAGGGAAAAGACAGGTTTTCGGGGAAAATTCTCCATTGCAGGCTTTCCTTCAGTTCGCCAAGATGTCGCGTCCTGACGGCTTCGGCCTTAAGGTCGAGGATCTTTCGCCTGATGGCGGGTGCCGCATCCTCAAAAGAGATCCGTTCCGGCTCGTACCTTTTATCCAGCCGGAAGATATGGAACCCGTACGAGGATTCCACGATCGGGCTGACGTCACCTTCACGCATGGCAAACACGGCTCCCTCCATCTCCGCCGGGAGCTGCCCTCTTTGGAAAATGCCCATCTCTCCGCCCTCGGACGCCTCCGGACCGATGGATTCCGACCGAGCCAGGGCCCTGAAGCCGTCCTCATCGGAGAACCTCGCCCGTTCCCAAACCTCTACGGCCCGCAGCTCTGTGGGAACGAGGATCTGGCTGACCTGGACACGTTCAGGCAGGGAAAATTCGCCCGGGTTGCTGTCGTAGTCATTCCGGATCTCGTCGTCCCTGACAGTGATATCCCGGGTGATCTCCCGGATGTATTTTTCGATTTTCAGCCCGTCGACCAGCGGGCCCGAATCCGCGGCCAGGAGCGCGGCCTTTTCTTCTTCCGTCCACACTCCTGCTTCTGTCTCCTCTAAGTACGCTTGTTTGTCTTCGGGCGAGATAGTGATCCCCTTGTCAGCGGCCGCCCGCAGGATGAGCTTCTCCTCGATGAACCGGTCGAAAAGGTGGCTCAGGCTGATGACGTTAAGCACGGGCTCGCCGCCCCCGACTGTCTTCCTGACATACCGGGAGAAATCTCCGAGGGAGTAGGAATCCGGGCCCACCTGGAGGACGACGCGGCTTTCGTCAGGGGATGTCCCGCGGTCGGACGCCTCCGTCCCGCCGGACTGCTTCTTGGAGCTGCAGGCCGAAGCGAGGAAGGCGACCGATATGACGGCCGCCGCCAGGGCCTGTCCGAGTGGTCTGGAGTTCCATCTTTTCATCTTCATTGTCTATATGGATATCAGTTTATTCTATTATATCCGTATAACTCCTTCAAGACAGAGGCGGTTTCATCAAGGACGGCCGGGTCTGTTTGCCCAGCCAGGGGCAAGGCCAAGACGCCCTGGGGGGTCAGTGAACCGCGGGACTTTTTCAGCACCCGGGTCAGTCCGCTCAAATCGGCCAGAGTGGAGGGGTGAAACTTGAGGATGAGCCTCGACCCGACCCGGTCGATGGCTCTGATCTTGATCTTCTGGGCCAGATGTTTGATGGCCCCGTAGCGCAGCAGGTTCTCGACGCTCCCCGGCAGAGGGCCGAAGCGGTCCCTGACCTCACCCCGGATCTTCTCGACCTCCTCCGGACTCTCGACCGAGGAGACGCGTTTATAGAGGTTCAGCCGCAGGTTGATCTGAGGGATGTAGTCCTCGGGTATCCGGATGTCCACCCGCAGGTTGAGCTCGCTTTTGAGGTCTTCCGCCTTTTCCCCTTTGAGCTCCTTGATCGTCTGGTCCAGAAGCTCCATGAAATAGTCGAACCCGACGGCCTCCATGGTCCCGTGCTGCTGGGACCCGAGGAGATTCCCCGCTCCTCTGATCTCCAGGTCCTTGGCCGCCAGCCGGAAGCCGGACCCCAGGTCGCTGAACTCCTTGAGCGCCTTGAGGCGCTCCTTGGCCAGGGAAGTCAGTTCGGTGAACGGGGGAACGAGGAAATAGGCATAAGCCTGGCGGGAAGAGCGGCCCACCCGTCCGCGCAGCTGGTAGAGCTGGGAGAGGCCGAAAAGGTCGGCCCGGTCCACGATCAGCGTGTTGACCAGAGGAATGTCAATACCGTTCTCGATGATCGTTGTCGAGATCAGAACATTGCTCCGGCCGTTGACGAACTCGAGCATTCGCTTCTCGACCGCCGCAGGGGGCATTCTCCCATGGATGGATGCGACCCTGGCCTGGGGGATAAGCTTCGTCACCATCCCGGCGATCTCCTCGATGTCTTCAATCCTGTTATGAACGTAATACACCTGGCCCTGCCGGTTCAGCTCCTGCCGGATGGCCGCGGCAGCGAGATGGCTCTGGAAGGGGGCCACCACCGTATGGATGGCCAGCCTGTCCTTGGGGGGCGTTTCGATCAGGCTGATGTCCCGGAGTCCGGAGAGGGACAGGTTCAGGGTCCGCGGGATGGGCGTCGCGGTGAGGGTCAGGACATCGATGTTGGCCTTCATTTTTTTTATCTTTTCCTTGTGGCTCACCCCGAAGCGCTGTTCCTCATCGACGATCAGCAATCCGAGATCGAGGAACTCGACGTCCGGGGAGAGAAGCCGATGGGTTCCGATGAGGATGTCCACCCGCCCTTTTTTCGTGTCCTCGACGGTTTTCGTCTGCTGGGTCCGTGTCTGCAGCCGGCTGAGCGCCTCCATCCTCACCGGGAAGAGGACCAGCCGGTTCCTGAAGGTGTGGAGGTGCTGGCTGGCCAGGACGGTCGTCGGGCAGAGCACGGCGACCTGCTTCCCGTCCATGACCGCCTTGAAGGCGGCCCTCATGGCCACCTCGGTCTTGCCGTAGCCGACGTCTCCGCAGACGAGGCGGTCCATCGGGGAGTCGGACTCCATGTCCCGGACCACCTCTTTAATCGTCCGCAATTGGTCTTCGGTCTCATCGTACTCGAAGGTCTTCTCAAACTCCGATGCCCAGGCCCCCGACGGGCTGAAGCTGAACCCCTGGAGGGCCTTCCTTCTGGCGTAGAGCTCGAGCAGCTCTCGGGCCATTTTCTCGATGGCCTTTTTGGTCCGCTCCTTTGTTTTCTGCCAGGTCCCGGTGCCCAGCTTGTCGAGGGGAGCAAAAGTCGTCCCCAACTGGGAATATTTCTGCACCAGGTTGAGGTCTTCAACCGGAACATACAGCCTGTCCTCGTCCTGATAGGAGATCTCGATGAACTCGCGGTCCTGGCCGTCCACCTCGAGCCGGATGAGCCCGCGGAAGATGCCGATGCCGTAATCCGCATGGACGACATGGTCGCTCTCGCGCAGGTCCTGAAAGTGCGAAACGAAGGCCCGCCGGGCCGGCCGGCTGACCAGGACCTTTTCCTCGGTGAAGACGTCGCGCTCCGAAAAGATGGTGATCCTCTCCGGGGAAAAGCTCCATCCCCGCTCCAGATCGCCAAGGAGCAGTAGGATCTCCGCGGCCTGAGGCTCCGCAAAGGGGTTGATCTCCTCCCGGGCCTTGACCTTGTTTTGGGAAAGGAGGGCGGCGACCTTTTGCCGGACCATCGGATTGGAAAGAAAAATGGCGCAGCGCTCTCTCGTCCGTTGCAGCCGTTTCATATACTTGATAAAAAAAGGGATTTTGTTGTCGAACCGGGGCACGGACTGGAAAGGAAAAGAGTAAGTATTTTTCCCTTCCTGAGGAAGAAGCTCTCCCAGGAAAGCGGCGTTTCGGCGGAGATCCTCCCAGAGTGCGGACGGGTAGATGTCCTCGGGGGGGAGGCTGAAACCGTTGCCCTGGCACAATTCCTGGTACTGGGCATCCAAGGTTTCACGGGTTTCGTTCCACTCCTTTTCCACCTCATCCGGGTCGGCAATGATGAAAACGGCGTCCTTAAGGTGATGGCTGAAAGGAACGAAACGGCTCTTTTCGAGAAGGGCCAGGTAGGCAAAGTCAGGCGGGACTTCCCCTTTGAGGAGGGAGTCCTTTTTCCTCCGGCGGTCCCGGCCGGGCAGGAAGGCTGCGGCCGCGGCTGTCTCAGCCCACCCTTCCAGAAAATCCGCCGATCCGGGAAATTCCCGCAGGGAGGGGACGAGGACGCGGGTTACCCGGGCCAGCGAGCGTTGCGTCGAGGAATCGAATTCCCGGATCGAGGCGACCTCATCGCCGCTGAATTCCAGGCGAAACGGGTCCTTTCCCCAAGGGGAAAAGACATCGACGATCCCGCCCCTCCAGGCATATTCGCCCGGCGAAGCGATGAGCTCCTCTTTGGCGTAACCGAAATCCCGGAGCGTCTGGAGCAGACGGTCACGATGACGTTCCTGGCCGACCTCGATTTCCAAGAAAAGGGCCTTCAGGTTCTCGGGACCCGGAACCGGCTTGAGCAGACCGAACAGGTTGGTCAGGACCAGAGAGGGAGAGCGTCGACCGAGACTGAAGAAGAATTTCATCCGCGATGACACGGCCTCCAGGGACGGCGGGATGCCGTCGTAGGGGCTCTCCGTCAACTCGGGGAGGGTCTCGAGGCCGGTCGAGAGCGAGAACTGAGAGAAGTAGAAGCGACAGCCCTCCTCCAAGCGGGAGAGGGACCGCGCTCGCGGCTGGACCAGGACGATGCTTCTTTCAAGTGCCTGGCTGAGGACGGTCAGGAAATAGGGGACGGCCGGACCAATCGGGCCGGCGATCCTGATCTCTTTTTCGTTCCGGCGGAGATTATCCAGCAGTCGGCGGAAAAGTTCGTTTTTTTCGAGAAAATCCAGGCTCATGGGTCAGACGATTATTATACCCTATTTAGCCTGAGTCGACATTTTCATGGGCCGGGCGTGGATTTTGATTAGCTAAAGGCCCTGCACTATACCATAAGAAATATCCAATATGGAATTTGGGCAATATCTTTAGTGAGGTCAATGCGAAGGATTGACTTGGCCTTCCTGAGTCGTGTTATAATTGTTTTGGGTTGATAAGATAGTCAAAAGGAAATTCAGATGGGCATAGGAACCAAGTTGTTGTCATGGGTATTCGTCTTAGTCTTGTTCCCGGGCATGGCAAAAGCCTCGGAGGATTTGCTCATAAATATCCACCTCTTTTAGGCCACTCTCAAAGATCAGCCCGCACTGAAAGAAGTCGAGGTCCTCTCGTTATCCTCTCATCCCGAACTGTCTTCCCTCAAGGAAAAAATGGCAGCCTCCGAATATGAATTGACCGCTGCTGTTATCGACATTCTCATGGATATTTACGGAGTTGAGGAGATCGAAGATCTCTTCTTGAATGAGAAGGCCTGGGATAAGCTAGAGGGAAAAGCGG
>JBAQGA010000018.1:0-21273 GCA_049287565.1 Candidatus Aminicenantales bacterium | reverse complement strand
GGATGTCAACAACAGCGGCACGAAGCTCGAACCCAAAGTCACGCCCGCGGACGCTCAAATGATCTTCAATAAATATATCAAGAAAGGGGACCTGACGGGGGATTGCTCCGGGAGCCTGAGGACGGCTTCCTTTGAGTTCAAGCCGGCGTCCCCGACCCTCTCCGCCGGACACCTTATATCCGCCCAACCCCTCGCAGACCCGAGCGGGTATGTATATTTTCCGGTATTCGTCGAATTTTCGGCCGACATCACTTCTTTTGGGATCGATTTCTCCTTCCCCTCCGGGACGCTGACGTTCGTCGGTCTCGAAAAGACGGAACTCACGGAGGAATACTCCCAGCTTGGCGGGAACGTGCTGAATGATTTTTCGGCCCGGATCGATCCCGGGGTCGAGGGCGCTGAACGTTCCATCCTTCGGGTGGGGGGTTTCAAGCTGACATCCAGCGGGAAGCGGGTGTCGGGTGTCCTGGTGACGTTGGTCTTCAGGGCGGACCGGGAGATGACGGAGCCCCAGCCGCTAAGGATCATCGCCCTTTATGATGAGATCGAGGGGATCGAGATTCTTGATAGTCCGCTCGGCCGGAGATCATTCAGGACGGACGACGAATACGTGAAAGACCGCGAAGCCAGGTCCAAGGGAAAACGCTATGACCTGTAATGACAGCCTGGTGAGGCCGGCGCTCAGACTATCCGGATAGCACGGCGCTCATCCTGCATTTTCATTCCCTCCCCTGATTCTGGCAGAGAAGTAGTTAACGAATGAGCCTTTCATATATAATATCTGCGAGAGACGGAACCATTCCTGTTCCGGAGGAACGCTGAAGCAGCCATGGCCAGGTTTATCAACAAGCCAAGATACATCGACAAGGGGGTTTATGATGATGCCTTGAGAGAGGCTGTTGGGATCTTTAAGCAGATTAAAGGGACGGTTGCCATCTATCAATTGGGATCGACCAATCATCCCGGCATTTCGGACATTGATCTTCTTATTGTTTTCGATGATGATGCGCGGGTCGGCTGCAATCCAGCCAATGACCTCTTCAAAATAAGCAAGTATCTTTTCGCACATCAGCCGGTGGCCCTGTCAAGAACCCATTTCATTGAGGCGGCGAAATACGGCGTCTGGTACGAGCCGTCACTCCTTTGGGGGAGCGAGATAGAGACGGGCGGCGCCTCGATGATCCCGGCGGACCGGGAGGCCGTCATGCGGCAGTGCGCCCTGGAGTATCTACTCGAAAACTTCATCGACATGACCGTCCAACTGGCCTACGGCGTCATCAAGCTCCGGGCCACGGTCCAGCACATCAAGGCGATAAGACTCGACCTCCGGATGCTCGGCATTTCAGGGGGAAGGCTCCACGAAATGACCCAAGAGCTTCTCGGTTGGCTTGACGGTTGGTTTGAACGGCCGCGCGGAGAAAAAGTTCTTTCGACATGGATGAGCGCGTTTTACGATGAGTTGCGATTGGTCTTAAGCACTCAACTCCAGGAGGCTCCTCTCTTCGTGCCGAAAGAATCAAGAACGGATTATGCCAGGAAAATCCGCCTGGCCAAGAGCCCGAAACTCGATTTCAGGTTCGCAGGCTTTACCTTGCCCGCAGTCTTGCTCGGGGCGCATAAGAAGCTGTTCAACTTGAACACCCGGCTCAACTCATTCACCTTCGACGTTCCTCAATCCGAGTCCGCGGCCCGGCCGGTCCTGGAGGAACGCTCCGCTTTGTATGGGGCGATAAAGAAATCCGTGACAACCGCGTATCCCCATTTCCAGCCTCACATTCCGGGATTCTGCAACCGGATTATGGAATAGCCCGCGCTCAATCGGAGCCGGGTTTTGACGATCTCAAGCGCCCGGCGGCCGTCCCGATACCAAACGGAAGGAAAAAAGTTAGCGCCAATTGAGCCGGCAAGATCAAACGGTTCTGGTCAAAATCATCAAGCTGGGTCACGGAAATAATGACAATGAAATAGAGAGCGGTGAGCAACGCCAAAACAAGGGCATTATCGGTGAAAAGCCGCCTGGAGCGGAAAGCCTGGTAGATCCCCAACAGGCAAAGAATGTAAAACAAGGACCTGTACAAGAGCTCCCAGGACGCGCCGGCAAACACGGCGAGGGCACGGGGATTCTTCATCCTGGCCTCCCAGGGAAGCTCCCGGTATGCCTTGTAATCAAGAGCGAAGACGCGTGTGAGGATGTTTGAACCGCGGCTGAAAGGGAAATCCAGCAGGTTGACAAGTGCTTTCTTCGTATACGCTTTCCAGTGGTCTTTAATGATGGACAGGCCGCAATGCCTGTACCGGTCGCCGTGGGAGAAACTGAAATACCCTAGTTGGGTGGCGCCGACTGACTTGTCATCGACCAGCGCCAGAATTCCCGAGATTTGTTGATAGTCTTTGTATTCAGAAGTACTCAGTAGAGGTCTTGCCGTATATTCACATATATTGTAATCGTCTATGCTGCTGATGTCCGCCCGTCCGAAAACCGAATAATTGCGCCAGAGCCATGGGCTGACGGCCAGGAGAAACCCGGCCAGGAGCAAGCCGGACTCTCTTAGTCTTTTCCTGGAAGCAAGAAGACCAATCAGAACAAGGGGCATGAACTGGCATATCGGCTTCGTTAAGGTCATTATCCCGAGGATGATTCCAATCAGGGCCGCGTTCAGAAACGCTCTTTGACGCGACTTTTGCCCGAAAAATTTCACAAGCTGCAACAATAGAACCGCCGCAAAAAAGAGGAGCAGGATTTCGGAGTACGCCATAAGTATGGCATCGATGAACGTCGGGGAAATGCCGAGAAAGACGACGGCGAAGGCGGCCGCCTGGGTGATCGGGAAAGCGCCTATCTTGTCCAGCGCTTTCTTGATCATCACGAGGGCAAGGCTCGCCAGGGCCGCCTGGGCCAGGACGATTACAAGCGGGGAAAAATGGCTGCCGAAAACAGCCATAAAAAAGAGAATAAAAAGAGGATATATGGGCGTTCTGCTGGAATCCGGCAGGAACGGGGGGGAATCGCAGCGGCTGAAACCGTTCTCCGCCTTGAGATTCTCCGCCAGTTGGAAATACCCGATGGCGTCGCCCGAGACCCTGATTCCCCCGAAGTTCCAGGCCAGGAGACAAGTAACGAAATAGAGCGCGAGAAGGCCGATAAAGAGCTTCCCGTTCGACATCCTCACTAAGATAGGGAGAATCGTCGGCTCTTGTCAACTTGGCCAACTCGCCGGACTCCCTGGCTCCGGGTACTGAACCGCAATTGGCAGGCCGCCGTGATTCTGCCCACATTGACTCCATCCGTGAACCTAATATATATAAATGAGGGAATTCATGGCGAAAACTGAACTCTCAGGAAGTTCAAGTCAACCGTTATCCGGAAACCGTTCTCAGCCGAGATGGAAATTCTTCGTCGGCCTGATTTTGCTGGGACACCTGGCCATCACGGTATTTCTTTCCTACAAGCTGAACATCTGGATTGATGAAGCTTATACACTGAATACAACGGGACAAAGCCTTGGCTATGCCCTCGAGAAATCGCTTCAATTTGAGTCCCAGGCGCCGCTCTATTTCTTGCTTCTGAACGCATGGAGGAAAATCGACGGCTCTATATTTTTCGGCCGTCTTTGCTCCGTCATATGCGCCGTGTTGACGCTGCTTTCTTATGTTCAAGTATCCCGGTATTATCTGCCCGGAATGCAACCGGTTTATCTTCCGGCTGCGACGGCCTTAAATCCTTATCTCATCTGGGCGGCTGTCGAAATGAGGCTCTATTCACTCGCGATCTTGCTGACTTCTCTCCTCATGCTGTTCTTTTATAGGCGTTTCATAGTTCGGCGGAAAAACCGGTTCGATGCCGTATTGTTGGCCGTCTTTTCCGGGATCGCGGTTTTAACAAGCTATTATTTCCTGCTGCTTTTGACTGCGTTCCTGGGGTACATCCTGGTGCGGAGATCCCGCCGTGACTTGTTCGAATATCTTGTGATGATTTTTCCCTCGCTCATCCTGGTCATTCCGCTCCTCGCCCAAGTGCCTCGCCAAATGGCCAGCCATTTCCCCAGCCAGCCGGAACAGATAGGCCTTCTGCGCTCGTTCAGAATTGTCTTCGGCCTCATCCAAAACCTCGTACTCCATTTGACCGCGCTTCCGCTGTCGGCTCATGTCGTTATCCCGGCTCTATTCTTCTTCATCACGGTCTGCCTGGTCTTGCGTTTCAAGCGAAAAATAGCCGGGGCACAGATTGTCATCTGGACCCTTTTTGGGATCACCTCCGCGGGCTTCGTGTTCCTGGTCGTTTTTTTCGGGCCCAATGTCGTCAGCCCCAGGTATCTCTTTGTCATATTCATTCTTTCCTCACTGGCATATTTTTCAGTCGGCTTTTTCCTCCCCGAGAGCGCCCGCAACAAGTTTGCGGCCTATTCCCTCTTGGTCATGGTACCGTTTCATGCTTTTATTCTGATTTCCAGGTATTCACCCTTGGCTAAGTCCGGAGATTATCTCCGAGCCTCCTCCGCGCTCGAAAGAATGGAGAAACCGGGCGAACCGATCATCGTGTTCAATCCCGAAGCAGCCATGTCGCTGTCCGTATATTACAGGGGGCGCAATGATGTCGTTCCCATCCCAAGAAAAATTGATTTTGAGAGATACGACATCAGAGACTTCGTTATCCGCGACGAGGAGCAGATCGTGAAGGCCATGGGCGAGGCCTTATCTCGTCGGCAAAACATCTGGTTCTTTCATGCCGGCCTGGACAAGTATCAAGGAGTTGATTATCAATTTCCACTGCTGGAAAAATTCCTTTCCAGGGAATTTGAGGTCGAGTCTGCGTTCGTCTTCTTTAGATCGGAATTGCGATACCTGCGACGCAAGGCGTCCTCGGATTAGCCGGCTCTCCAGGGAAAAGCGAAGAACCCTCACAGGCCCCCGCCTCTCCCCTCTCACCCTGACGACAGGGGCAATCACCCCGCGGATCCCCTAAAAGGGCTATTGTCAACGCCCTTTTCCCAAGGTAATATTATAGTTCATCAAAATGGAGAAGAATATTGCCCTCCTGGGTTTCGGAGACTGGGGCAGGAATCTGGCCCGGGTTCTCCATAACCTCGGCGCCCTTTATGCCGTCTGTGACAACCGGGCCGCCAGGCTTGAAGAATCCAAAAAAGAATATCCCGAGGCCGGGACCTACTCAAGTCATAAGCTCCTTCTCGAGGACCCCGATCTTGACGCGGTTTGTATCACCACTCCCGTCGAGACCCACCATGCCCTGGCCAAGGCGGCTCTTTCGGCCGGAAAAGATGTGCTGGTCGAAAAACCCCTGGCAGTGCGCCTGGAGGATGCCGAGGAATTGGTCTCGCTCGCCGCGCAATCGAAACGGGTCCTGATGGTTGGCCACATCCTTTCCTACCATCCCGGGATTATCAAGCTGAAGGAGCTGATCGACAAGGGGGAGCTCGGCAAGATCCTCTACATTTATTCGAACAGGCTGAACCTGGGCAAGTTCCGCACGGAAGAGAATATCCTCTGGAGCTTCGCGCCCCATGACATCTCCGCCATCATCGGCCTGCTCGACGAGATGCCGGTCTCGGTCTCGGCCGAAGGCGGAAACTACCTTAGTCCGGACATCGCCGACGTGACCGTCACCAACCTTGTTTTCCAGAGCGGAGCGAGGGCCCATATATTCGTCTCCTGGCTCCATCCCTACAAGGAACAGAAGCTGGTCGTCATCGGCGACCGGAAGATGGCCCTGTTCGACGACATGAATCCTAAGGACAAGCTCCTGCTCTACGACCACAAGATCGACTGGATAAGAAGGACGCCCGTTCCGAAGAAAGAAAAGGCGGCCGCGGTCAAGATCGACCCCCAGGAGCCTCTCCGCGCGGAGTGCCGGCATTTCCTGGAGTGTCTCAAGTCCAGAGGGACACCGCTAACCGACGGCGGCGAGGCGCTGCGGGTGCTCAGGATCCTCGAAGCGGCCCAAGAATCGTTGAGCCATGACGGAAAGTCGATCTCCCTTCGGGAGCGGAAGCAGCACGATTTTTTTGCCCATGAAACGGTTCACCTTGACGCGCCTTGCGAAATCGGCCCGGGAACGAAGATCTGGCATTTCGCCCATATCCTGAAAAACACGAAGATCGGCCGCGGCTGCGTGATCGGACAGAACGCCTCCATCGGGCCCAATGTCACTGTCGGCGAAAACGTCAAGATCCAGAATAATGTTTCGATCTACGACGGAGTCACGCTCGAAGACGACGTCTTCTGCGGACCATCGATGGTCTTTACGAATGTCATCAACCCCCGGAGCCATTGGCCGAGAAAGGATGAGTTCCAAAAAACGCTGGTCAAAAAGGGCGCCAGCCTGGGGGCGAATTCAACAATCGTGTGCGGGACCGAGATCGGGCGATATGCGTTCGTCGGGGCCGGCGCCGTGGTGACCAAGGACGTTCCCGATCATGCCCTGGTCCACGGCGTTCCCGCCCGGATACAGGGTTGGGTGTGCCTTTGCGGCGAGAAGCTGAGTCTTCCCAACTCGGCCCGGGTTAAAGAGACGGCCAAGTGCGGGAACTGCGGAAGGAAGTATCAACACGACGGCGTCAAAGTCTCCGAAATCAAAGGCGAGTAAAGCCGTTTCCTGAATAAAACGATGGCTCCAAAACCGGGAAAATTGAAGATCCTCTCCGTTGTCGGCGCCCGTCCCCAGTTCATGAAAGCGCTCATGCTCAGCCGGGCTGTCAGCCGTCACAACAAGGCCCGCAGAGCCCCCCGGATCGAGGAGATCATCGTCCACACGGGGCAACACTATGACCGCGAGATGAGCCGGGTTTTTTTCGACCAGATGCAAATCCCGTCTCCCAAGTACAACCTCGGCATCAGCGATAATTCCCATGCCGGGATGACGGCGAGGATGCTGGCCGGGATCGAGAGAATTCTGCTCGCAGAAAGGCCGGATTGGGTTGTGGTTTTCGGCGACACCAATACCACGCTCGCCGGGTCGTTCGCCGGGGCCAAGATCCCCCTTCCCGTCGTCCACGTCGAGGCCGGGCTCAGGAGCTTCAACAGGCGCATGCCCGAGGAAACCAACCGGGTGTTGACGGACCATCTGTCCGGCTTGCTCTTCTGCCCCTCGGACACGGCCGTGTCGAACCTGAAAGGAGAGGGTATCAGAACCGGCGTGTACAATGTGGGAGATGTCCTGTTTGACTCCTTCAAGATGTTCAAGACCGCTGCCTTGAAGAGATCGCGGGTCCTGGCGCGCCTTGGCCTGAAACCCAAGCGTTTCTGCTTGGCCACGGTCCACAGGCAGGAAAATACGGATGATGAAAGGAAACTGCGCGACATCTTCCGGGCGTTGGACAACTTGGCCGAAAAGAACTGCCCGGTGGTCATGCCGGTGCATCCGCGGACCCGGAAGGCCATGGACAAGCTCGAGGGTCTCGGTTTAAGAAACGAATTCATTCGTTTGATTCCCCCTCAAGGCTATCTCGATATCCTCTGTCTGGAGGTCAACGCGCGGGCGATCCTGACCGACTCCGGCGGCGTGCAGAGAGAGGCCTATTTCGCCCGGGTTCCTTGCGTTACCCTGAGAAATGAGACGGAATGGGTCGAAACTCTCGGCACGGGCTGGAACCGCCTGGCGGGGACGCAGCCGGAGAGCATAATTGAAGCATATCGAAACGCCCTGGAATTTCACGCGTCCCGGACCCCGGATTTCTACGGGAACGGCCGGGCCGCTGATAGCATCGTCGAAACGATCGTCCGGGAGTCACCTTTTGATCTGGCGGCCTGGAGGCCCGGGAAGGCTGCCCGGCATAAAACGGATCGACCGGATGATTCGCCAAGGAAGACAGGATGTGCGGCATAGTCGGCCTGGTCAATAAGAACGGCGCGCCGGTTGAGCTTCCCCTGCTCACCCTGATGGCCGACAGGATCAAACACCGCGGGCCGGATGACGAAGGCCATCTCCTGGAAGGTCCGGTCGGCTTCTACCACAAGAGGCTGTCCGTCATCGACCTGGTCACCGGGCACCAGCCGATGACCCACGGGCCCCAGACCATCGTTTTCAACGGAGAGATCTACAACTATCTTGAGCTGCGTGAGCAATTGAAGAAACAGGGGCATGTCTTCGAGACCGTGTCCGACACCGAGGTCATTCTTCATCTGTATGCCGACTTCGGCCCCGAGTGCGTCCGCTTTCTCAACGGGATGTATGCCTTCCTGATCTACGACAGGGCCGGAAGGAAGATATTCGCCGCGCGGGACCACTTCGGGATCAAGCCTCTCTACTATTACGAAGACGGCGACCGCCTGATTTTCGCCTCGGAGATCAAGGCCCTCCTGGCCCACCCCGGTGTAAAGGCCGAGCCGAACCTGCCCGCCATCAGGGAATACGCCGTTTTTCAGTATGTTCTGGGGGAAGACACGTTCTTCAAGAAGATAAAGAAAATCCTCCCGGGACACTACGCCGTCGTTCCCTTCGACACTTTCGAGCTGAAGGCCGTCAAGTACTGGGAGCCGGATTTCACGGTGGACACCCGGCACATCGAGGAATACTTCGTCTGGACGCTGCGCGAACTGCTCGAAAACGCCATCGACCTCCAGATGCGCAGCGACGTCCCCCTCGGCGCTCATCTCAGCGGCGGCGTGGATTCGAGCATCGTCACCCTTTTAGCCTGCAGAAAGTCGCCGTCCCCTCTGAAGACGTTCACCGGAGCCTTCAGGGAAGGGCCCGAATACGACGAAACGCCGTACTCGAGGGAGGTGGCCCGCCTCTGCGGCGCCCGCAGCTATGAAGTCTTCCCTAACGAATCCGAATTCATCGACCTGATGCCGAAGCTCGTCTATCATATGGACGAACCGGCCGCCGGCCCGGGAGTATTTCCTCAATACATGGTGTCCCGGCTGGCCTCAAAGGAAGTGAAAGTCGTCCTGGGCGGACAGGGCGGAGACGAGATCTTCGGCGGCTATGCGCGCTATGTCGTGGCCTATCTCGAGCAAGCCCTCAAAGGTTCGGTCCAAGAGACAACCGACGAGGGAGAACACATCGTCACGCTCAAGTCCATACTCCCCAACCTTCCGGCCCTTCAAGCTTACGTCCCCCTTCTCCAACACTTCTGGAAAGACGGCCTCTTCGGGCCGATGGATGAGCGCTATTTCCGGCTCATCGACCGGACCGGCGGTGATTCGAGCTGTTTTTCCGGGGATTTCAACGCCGTCACCTCCGGGGAAGACATATTCGATCGCTTTCAGAAGATGTTCAACCATCCCAACACGCTCTCTTACTATAATAAAATGGTCCACTTCGATATGATCGCCAACCTGCCCGCCCTTCTCCACGTGGAAGACCGCGTCAGCATGGCGGTCTCCCTAGAATCCAGGGTGCCCCTTCTCGACTACCGGATCGTCGAGCTCGTCGCCGCCATGCCGCCGGCCGTGAAATTCAAGGGCGCCGAGATGAAGTACATCCTGAAAAGGGCGGTCAAGGATACTTTGCCGGCTTCGGTGCTCAACCGGAAAGATAAAATGGGATTCCCCGTCCCGCTCCAGGTCTGGGCCGGAAACCGGGCCGGGGAATTTTTCAGGGATGTCCTTCTCTCCCCCGCCTGCCGCCAGCGCGGGATATTCGACATCGCCGAGGTTGAAAGACTAATCGGGCGTGAGGAAGCGTTCGGCCGGCGCCTCTGGGGGCTTCTGAATATCGAGCTCTGGTTCAGGACCTTCATCGACCGTTCCGGGGCGCCCGAGGCCTGAGGGATTTTGCCGTGTCGTTCACAGCAGGAATCAGTCCCGAAAACTGGCGAGTGGAAAAGATCGCCGTCATCGGGGCGGGGATCGTGGGCATCCCGATGGCGGCGGCCCTGGCCAGGGCTAGAATCCGGATTGGAACGGACAACGCCGCCCGCGTCGTCCTCGTTCAAAGGGATTCCCCGACATCGGGATGGAAAGTCGCGGCCGTGAACAGCGGCCGGTCCCCTATCGGCGGAGTCGAGCCCGGGCTTCAAGGGATCGTCGAGGAGGCCGTCTCCGGGGGCGCGCTTCGAGCGAGCCATGATTACGGAGAATGCCGGGATGCCGATGTGATCCTGATCTGCGTCCAAACGGACAAGGACGGCTTCCGTCCCGATTATGGACCGCTCCATGCGGCCATCGACGGCGCCGCCGGGGAAATAGGCCGCGGCGAAACCCGGAGGATCCCTTTAATTGTCATAGAGTCCACGCTGGCCCCGACATCGCTGGCGACCCTGATAAGGAACAGGTTCCTGAAGTCCGGGCTTGTCGAAGGACGCGACATATTGATCGGCCACAGCCCCAACCGGGTGATGCCGGGACGCCTCATCGAGCGCATCGAGGCTTCGGACAAGATCATCGGAGCGCTGGGCCCGCGGACGCTCGACCTGATGGAAACTCTTTATTCCCGGCTCGTCACCCGCGGCCGGCTTCTCCGGGCGAACGGCTTGACCGCGGAGATCGTCAAAACGCTCGAAAACGCCTACCGGGACGTGCGCATCGCCTTCTCCGCCGAGGCCGCCCGGTACTGTGATTCCCGGGACATCGATTTCTACGCAGTCCGCGACGAGGTCAACACGGCTCTTTCCCGGCGGGACGCGGCTTCCCTGAATCCGGACGTCGTTCCGACGGGCGGTTTGCTGGTCCCGACGGTCGGCGTCGGAGGGCACTGCCTGCCCAAGGACGGGATCCTCCTTCTCTGGAGGAAGATCGAAGCGCGGGCCGATACCTCCTCGAGCCTCATCCTGGAAGCGCGGCGGATCAACGACGAATCGCCGGCCGAAGCCGTCCGCCTGATGGAGGACCGGCTCGGAGAGCTCGGTGGAAAAAACGTAGCCGTCCTGGGGGCCGCATACCGGGGCGATTCCGAAGACACCCGCAACTCTCCCTCGCTCGCCCTGGCCGGGGAGCTCGCCGGGCGCGGGTGCCGCGTTACCCTCCATGATCCCTATGTGAGGCCGGACGACCAGAACCTCCGCAGGTTCGGTATGCAGGGAATTTTTCAGCCGGAGCTCGGCCGGGCCGTCGCGCCGGCGCAAATCATAGTTTTCGCCACGGCCCATCACTTCTACCTGGAGCACGCCCAAGAGATCCCCCTTCTCGCCCCCCGCCTGGCGGGCGTCTTCGACGGCTGCAACCTTTTCCGGGAGAGTCCGGCTCCCGCAGGCCCGGTGCGGTTTGCCGGGATCGGGAAAGGCCGGAAAGAGCCGGAGAAAGGCCTTCTGGATTCCGTCGCCTCGAGTTTCCGCGCGGTGGAGGCCGGGTTCGCCAATGAAATCCGGTCGCTCCTCGATTTCCTTAACGAGCGCTACGCGGATGATGAGTTCAGCCGGGTTGACTTCGGGACCGTTCGAGAATTGGCCGGAACATGCGTCACCGGGTGCGACATCGTTCTCCCGTCCGCGATTTCGGGAGTTCCCGCCTTCGAAGGCTTCAGCAGCCGCCTGGCCCGCAGGGGGGCAGGGAGGGCGTCGTGAAGAAAAACATGAGAAAGCCGGCCGCCGCCCTCTCGATGGACCTAGACAACCTGTGGTCCTACCTCAAAGTCCGCGGCCATCCCGGCTGGAAGGCATTTCCCTCTTATTTCGATGCGGTCATCCCGCGGGCGCTCGAGATCTTCGACGAGTTCAAGCTCAAGGTCACTTTTTTCGTGGTCGGCCAGGACGCCGCGCTGGAAAAAAACTCCCTCCCGCTCTCCTCTCTCACCGGGTCGGGCCATGAGGTCGGCAACCATTCGTTTGGTCATGAACCCTGGCTGCATCTCTACTCCGGAAAACAACTCGAGGAGGACATTCTGAAGGCGGAGAAACACATCATCAGGGTTTGCGGGCAAAAGCCCGTCGGGTTCAGGGGGCCGGGCTATAGCCTCCACCCCGGCCTCATGGAAATCCTCAAGGCCCACGACTATCAGTATGACGCCACGGTTTTCCCGACCTATCTCGGCCCCCTGGCCAGGCGGTTCTATTTCGCCCTCGCCCGCCTCAACCGGAAGGAGCAGGAGCAGCGGAAAAACCTGTTCGGGGGCCTCCGCCACGGCCTGAGGCCGGTCAAGCCGTTTTACTGGACCCTCCCGGCGGGACGTTCCTTGCTGGAGATCCCCGTGACGACGATGCCCCTGCTCAAGGTCCCCATCCATCAGAGTTATCTGATGAATCTGGGCCGTTTCTCCGAATCTTTGATGGTCTCCTATTTAACTCTGGCGGTCAAATTGTGTAAAATGGGCCGTACGGGGTTGAGCTTCTTGCTCCACCCGCTGGATTTTCTGGGCGCGGATGAGGCGGAGGAGTTGGCCTTCTTCCCGGCCATGGACCTGAAGAAAGAGAAGAAATTGAAAATGGCCCGCAAGACCATCGGAATCCTCAGAGATCATTTCCGCATCCTTAAGATGGCCGAATACGCGCAGGAATTGGAAAGTCGGCGCGGCTTGAAAGGCCTGCCCCTTTAGCATGAGAGACGACAAGACGGAAAACGCCGCCTCCCGGCCCTTTCTTTCCGTCGTGGTCCCCGCCTTCAACGAGGAAGGGCTCCTGGAGCGGAACCTGGAAATCCTCTGCGGATACCTGGGATCGCTCGAAAGCCGGTACCGCTGGGAGCTCATCATCGTCAACGACGGGTCCACCGACCGGACCGGGGAGATCGCCGAGGCCTTCGCAGCCGGGCGCAACGGCGTTTACGTCTTGCACCACATGTTCAACTTCAGGCTCGGGCAGGCGCTCAAGTACGCCTTCAACAACTGCCAGGGTGATATCGTCGTCGTCCTGGACATCGACCTCAGCTATTCGCCCGATCATATCAAGAGGATGCTCGACAAAATGGAGGAGACGAGGGCGAAGATCGTCATCGCCTCCCCCTACGCCAAGGGAGGGACGGTGTCCCACGTGCCCCTGGTCCGCAGGCTGTTGAGCGTCTGGGCGAACAAGTTCCTCTGCGTCGTCGCGACCAGGGACTGGTACTCGGACAGGCTGACGAACATCACCGGCATGGTCAGGGCCTATGACGGCGAATTCCTCAGGCGTCTCAACCTCCGGGCCATGGACGTGGACATCAACCCGGAAATCATCTACAAGGCGAAGATCCTGCGGGCCAGGATCGTGGAGATCCCGGCGCGCTTGGATTGGCAGCCCGAAAAAACGCCCGCCGTCAAAGCCAAGCGGCGGCGATCGAGCTTCCGGGTCGTGCGCGGCATTGTCCAGAGCGTCCTGAACGGCTTTATCCTGAGGCCGTTCCTGTTCTTCATGATGCCGGGGTTTGTCCTGTTTCTCCTGTCGATCTATCCGCTGGGTTGGACGATCATCCACACGGCGGCGCAGTACCGGAAGCTGGCCGGATCCGGCCTTTCGGTCGACTACCGCCTCTCTGAGGCCATCAGCGGCGCCTTCAAGCTGTCGCCGCACTCATTCTTGGTGGGCGGGATCGCTTTGCTCGTGGCCATTCAACTCATCAGCCTGGGATTTCTCGCCTTCCAGAAAAAGCGCTACTTCGAAGAGCTCTTCCACCTGGGGAGCTCGCTGTTCAAAGAATCACGGGTCAAGATCGCCAAGGATTTCGCCGGAAAAACGGGCCCCCCGCCCGACGCCTGACCGGCCGGAGCGCGGGAGAAAGTGCCGAAAAAATCCATCGCCGTCGTCGGGGGCGGGATCAGCGGCCTGGCGGCCGCCGCCGAATTGGCCAGGTCAGGCCGTTTCCAGGTCGTCCTGTTCGAAAAATCGTCCCGTCTCGGCGGGCTGAGCGGCTTCTACGAGTGGCAGGACATCGCCTGCGACCGGTTTTACCACGTCATCCTCTCAACGGATGCCCATCTTCGAGATTATATCAGGGAAATCGGGCTCGGCTCAGAGCTCTTTTGGCGGAGAACCCGCACGGGTTTTTTCGGCGAGAAGCGGCTCGTCTCGCTGTCGTCCGTTCCCGATTACTTGAAGTTCCCTTTCCTGAACCCGCTGGAAAAACTGCGCTTGGGCGCCGGCATTCTCTTCGCGGCTCACCGGGTCAAACCCGGGATGCTGGACGGATTAGCGGCGGCCCAATGGCTGGAAAATACATTCGGCCGGAAAACCTTTCAGAAGTTGTGGGGCCCGCTCCTCAGGAGCAAGCTCGGGGACGCCGCAAAGGCGGTGCCGGCGGCCTATATCCAAGCCGCCATCAAGCGCCTCTATGGAGCCCGGAGCCTCTGGAAGAAACACGAGTTGATGGGGCACGTCCGGGGCGGGTACCGCCGGATTCTCGGCGCCGCCAGGGAAGACCTGGTCAGAAAAGGAGTATCCGTCCTCGAAAACGCTCCCGTCATCGAGGCCGGCCCGGAGAATGGGGGGAAGGCGGTTGATCTCCGAACGGCATCATCCCGGATGCGGTTCGACAAGATCCTGCTGGCCGTGCCCCCGCCTGAAGCCCTCGGAATATTGAGCCCGGCAGACGTCCCCGGCGAGCTTCATTCAGCGGGGCGCACGGGCTATCTGGGGATTGTCTGCCTCCTGCTGGTCCTCCGCCGCCGGCTCTCACCATTCTACATGATCAACCTGCTCGACCCCGGGTTCCCTTTTACCGGGGTTATCGAATCCACGAATGTCATCTCTCCCGGGGAGATGAACGGGAAGCATCTCGTCTATCTCCCGAAATACCTGGCCCCGGGGGACCCTCTGAACGACTTCCCGGACGAAAAGATCGCCGGGCTTTTTCTCGAAAGGCTGCAAAGGATCTTCCCCGGCCTCCGGGAGGATGAAATCCTCCACCTCCGGGTTTTCCGGGCGGACTATGCCCAGCCCGTCGGGCCGGCGGAATTCCGCAGTTCAACGGAGGACTGTCTCAAGGCTTACGGGAATATCTTTCTCCTGAACAAAGCCACGGGATCGCATTTTGTCCCCAATAATAACTCGGCTGTTCAAATCGCCCGGGAGGCGGCCAGAAAGATCCTGGCCGCGATGAACGCCCCGACCGCCACGGGAGGAAATTGAGATGGGGGGTGAGATCATGGCCAACGGACTGACCTTTGTCTTCTTCTTTTTGGCCTCGCTGTCCCAGGGTGCCCCCGTTTCCACTTCATTCGAGAAAGTGACGGAGACGGATCACTCCAGGCCGGACGGGACCAAGAAGATCGTCCTCCTGGGCGCGTCCATCGGCAGGGGCTGGAATATCGGGGAGCTGCCCCAGCGGATGCCGGGCGCGGAGTACGCCTTCGAGTACGTCGCGGCCGGCGGGTTCGACAAGAGCCGCAAGCTCGAAGAAGTCCTCGGGAGGGGGGACAACAGGCCCGACGCCGTGATCCTGAAAGAGTGCGCGGCCTATTTCCCCGGCGATCTCGGGCTGTACAAGAGCCTGATGACGGGCTGGATCGAGAGGTGCCTGAGCGCCGGCGTCGTCCCGATCCCCGCGACCGTCGTTCCCGTCACCCGGTTTCATGCTTTCAAGAAATTCGGCATCGATATCCTGAAAATGAGGAATCCTTTCAAACAGGGAGCGCCCTTCCGGCAGAAAAGGCAAAAACAAATCCTTGAATACAACGATTGGATTCGGCTATATTGTCGGGGAAAAGGCTGTGTTGTGCTCGACCTGGAAAAAGCCGTACGGAAAAATGAGCGAAAAAGATATCTGCGAAGCCGACTGGCAAAAATCGACGGCCTGCACCTGAACAAGAACGGGTACCGCGCGCTGGACCGGACGATGCTCCCGGCTCTCCAAAAAGTGAGATGGTGATTACTGTTGTTTCTCAGGCATCGATGATACAAGGAGGACCGACTATCTTATGTTGAGAGAAGCACGAGATATTTGTGCCCGTATTATTTCCCGGATCCGCCTTAGGTACTATAAATTAATGGGAACAAATATCGGCAAGGGCTGCTATATTAGTCTCAACGCTTTTATCGACGTCCGGAGAGGGAAAATCACCCTGGGGGAAAACGTCAATATCGCCAGCGGGTCTTACATCTTGAGCCACACGGCGTTCCGGCCGATCAAGGACGGCGAAGAGACGGTGCTCGAGGACAACGTCCGGGTTTTGGTGAATTCGGTCGTCCTGCCCGGGGTCCGGATCGGAAAAAATTCGATCGTCGGCGCCGGGTCGGTCGTCATGAGAGATGTGCCGCCGAACGCGGTCGTCCAGGGCAACCCGGCCCGCGTCGTCCAGCGCCTGGATGAGGCCGGAAATCCCGTCGCGATCAAGGGCGGCGACCGCGAATCGAGTCCCGCCTGAGTCCCAGTTTCCGCCCAACACGCCGGACTGTCCTGGGATTCTCCACCCGGCTCAACTTGGCCAGGGCGTCGTCCCTCCCCATGTAGCCTTCCCTGACGAGCTTAGCCAGTTCGAAAGCATAGGGATGGAACCCGTGCTTTTCCCTGTGCACCACGTTGGCGAGCGAATTGAGCAGGCAATTGGTCGAGTTCGAATCGACCCCGGACGGAGCCTTCCATCCGAGCCGCGCGATCTCGGTCATTATCCGGTCTTCATCGTAGTCCAGGAAAGCCAGCGGGCTGACGGAATAGGGAAAATCCCCGGCCTGCCTGAAGTGCCGTTCTTCCAGGAAGCAGCTCTTGATGGCCTCGCCGGCCAGGTTGACGATCGGCCGGATGACCGCCTCCTGCCGGGAGCGGCTCATCTGGCTGGTGTTCTTTGCGATCGACGAGGCGAGAGGAATCTGGCCGGGAGACCAGCCGAAGAGGATGAAAGGGATTCTCCTTTCGACGGCCAGGCGAAGGGTGCTGAACTTGACCAGGGCCATGCAGGCGGTGCAGATCGTGCTGGCCCGGGTCAGCGTCGCCGGCGGGAAAACGGGCCGCTCGGCGCAGCCTGCGAAGAGAGGCTTCAGTATTTCAAAGGGCGGCCTGATGAAGATGTGCTCGAGGCCGAGGTTGCCGGCCACCGTCCGGATGTTGACGAGCGTTTGCTCCGGCAGGAAACCGTTGTCGAAAGTGACGGCCAGGATTTTGAGGCCCCACTCCCGGCTCATGAGCGAAAGGACATAGGTGCTGTCCTTGCCCCCGCTGTAGGACATGATGGCATGGTGACCGCCGCTATCCTTGACCCGGCGGACGGCCTCTTCAAACTTGGCCCGGTACCTCTTTTTCCTGTCCTCGAGGTCCGGCCGGCCGGAAAATCTCAAACAGTGCCGGCAGATGCCGTCCTGATTGAAGACGATCCCGGGAAAGGACTCCGGAAGGACGCATTTCACGCAGGTCTTCATGGGACTAACGGCGGAGAGGCTTCAGCCGGGGCGGCATCGTTTTCAAGTGGCTTGAAATCCGGGATTTTGCCGCGAAATCCCGGAACGCCCTGTCCACCTGGTCCTCCGTCAGGTTCAAGGCGGCTCCCGCTTCCCCGGCGGCGATCTTATTCTCCCAGGCATACAGGAGCATGTCCAGGGTCTCATAGGGGATCCGGAAATAGAATTCCTCGTCGCTGACTTCTTCGCTGAACGTATCCGGCGAGGGAACCCTGCTCTTGATGGCCTCGATGACGCCCAGGCGGTCGGCCAGTTGATAGACCTGGGCCTTGTAGAGATGCGCGATCGGCTCGATGTCCACGCCGCCGTCGCCGTGCTTGACGAAGAACCCGAGCGCGTATTCCGTCCTGTTGGTCGTTCCGCAAACCAGGAGGTTGTCCCGTTCGGCCCTAAAATAGAGATGCATCATCCGGGTCCGCTGCTTCGTGTTGGTCGCCGCCAGGATCGCCCGCAAGGAGTCCTTTTTCAGCCTCGCGGACACCACCTGCCCGGAATCATCCCTGACGCTCAATTGATAGATGTTGAAAGATTCGTGGTCGAGCAGGCCGGGCGGCAGGGAAACCTTCATTTTCTGTCCGGGGGCGTATCCCGGGATGACCCCCTTGATCGCTTCGTCCCTCATCCGGTATGTCCGGAACCCCTCCAGCGTCGGGGTGATGTCGATGACGTCTGCGCGGAGGCCCATTTTCGCGGCGTGTTCGAGAGCCAGGCCGGCGCTTCGGGACTGGGATTCCTTTTCCGGGAGGACAAGGGCGCAAACATTCTCTTTCCCGAGCGCGCGCAGGCACAGTTCGGCGGCGACGGCGGAATCGATCCCCCCGCTCAAGCCGACCACCGCGCCCTCCCTCCTCATCGCGGAGACTTGCGCCCGGATGAAACGGCTGATCCGGCCGATCTCGCGGTCGCAGTCGACCCCCAGGGCGCTCCGGTTCAGGCTCATTCAATCACCCTATGCTTTCCGGGAGCAGGTCTCTCTTGGAGACCTTTCCGTGCGCGTTCTTGGGCAGGTCTTTCCTGAATTCCACGTGTTTGGGAACCATGAAGCTCTCGAGACTGCGAGCGCTCAACCTCCGGATGTCGTCCGGCTTCAGCCTGGAAGCGCCCTTCAGCACGACGAAGGCCTTGACGGCCTGGCCGGTGATGGGATCCTCGACGCCGACGACGGCCGCCTCGCGGACGGCGGAGATCTCCGTCAGCGCGTTCTCGACCTCCTTGGGGCTGACCAGAAAGCCGGAGACTTTAATCATTTCGTCTTTGCGGCCGACGAAATAGAGGAATCCCTCGCTGTCCATCTTGAAAAGGTCGCCCGTGTAGAGCACCCTCTCCCCCGGGAGCGGCCCCGGCTTGAGGACGCGGGCCGTGTCATCCGGGAGGTTCCAGTATCCCCGCATCACGTGGGAGCCCCTGACTACCAGTTCGCCGGTTCTGTCCGCCTCTTCGACCCGGTTCCCCTGCGCGTCCACGATATAGGCCTCGGTGTTGGGCATCGCTTTGCCGACCGAGGCCGGACGGCGGTCGATCTCTTCGGGAGGCAGATAGGAAACCCTCTTGCATTCGGTCAGCCCGTACATGGAAAAAATCCGCGCTCGGGGGAAAATTTTCCGCAGCCCCTCGATGTGAGGCGGCGGCAGGGCCTGGGCCGTATTCGTGATGTACCTCAAGCTGCGGAAATCGAAGCGTTCGAGGTTCCTCATCCTCAGCATCAGCGCCGCCATGGCCGGCACGACCGGGAACCCGGTCACTTTCTCCCGGGCCAGGATCTCCATGGCCCTGTAGGGATAGGAAAATGATCTTTCCTGGATGACGGTCCCGCCGAACCGGAAAGCCATCAAGACCTGGTAGAGGCCGTAGTCAAAAGAGAGAGGGAGGACATTCAAGATCACATCGTCGGGACTGTTTCCCAGGTATTGGATGATCGAGCGGGCGGCGGTGACCATGTTCAAATGAGTCAACATCACGCCCTTGGGGAATCCCGTTGAACCCGAGGTGTAGACCAGGCCGGCCAGGTCGACATCGATGCAGCGCGGGGCCGGGCGGACGGCGGGGTAGGTTTTCATGATCTCCGGGTAGGCCGCGATCCGGACGGCCGTCCGTAAATCCTTGCCATAGCTCCTTTGTCCGTCTGTCGAGATGACGGCCTGAACGGAACACCCGTCGCCCTTGAGGGCCGGGCCGGCCGTCTTTGAGCCGGCTGAGTCGGAGACCATGATCCCGGCGCCGCAGTCCTTCAGGATGTACCGAAGCTTTTTGAGTTTAACCTGGGGGTTGATGACCACGAAGACGCCCCCGGCTTTGAGCGCCGCAAAAATGGAGACGACCGCCTCGAGGGAAGGCTGCGCGAAAACGGCGACCCTGTCGCCCCGCCGGAGACCGAGGTCGACCAGCCCGTTGGCCAGCCGGTTCGCCGCCTCTTCGATCTCCCGAAAACTCGACCGTACGCGGCCGCAGACGAGCGCCGTTTTGTCGGGGAACCGTCCCTCGCTTTGCTCGAGAAACTCATTCAGGAGCATGCCCGATCTTCACCTCGATAAAACGCGTCAGCCGATCAAGGGAGTCGAGGTTGTCGGGAATGACCTCATCATCCTCCACCCGGATCTCGAACCGCTCCTCGATGAACTCGAGGAGCTCGAGGATGCCCGTCGAGTCGATGATCCCTTTCTCCAGGAACGAATCCGACCCGCTGAAGGTCTTCAACCCGGACTGGGGCAAGAAGCTCTCGCTGATGAATCGGCGCAGGACCGACTCGACGTCATTCCGGCCTGAAACGGCTGTCTTATCTCGCATGGCTGCCCATTTCTCCGATCATGCTCATTGCCGGACGAAGACCCGGGCCGGATCGCCCTTGGAAGACAAAATTATGCGCATCTGACGCCAAGACTATAGCCCTTCCGCACGCCCGATTCAATCCCCGTCCACGATGAGACTTGGGGTGAAATTCTTCGGCTGCGCATCCCCTCTAGGGGCGACCCTGTTTTCGCGCCTGGGCCTTTACCAGGATATCGATGATCCTCGACGCCGTCCGGCCGTCCCAAAGGTCCGGGACGCCCCCGGCGGCCTTGCCTTCCCCTCTCAGGATTTTCCGGCATTCGCGGACGATCCTCGCTTTACGGCTCCCGATCACCCGGTTTGTGCCCACAGAGACGGTGACCGGTCGTTCGGTGTTGTCCCGAAGGGTCAGGCAGGGGATTCCCAGCGCCGTCGTTTCCTCCTGGATCCCCCCCGAATCCGTCAGGACGAACCTGGCTCCCATCTGAAGGCTCAAGAATTCCATGTACCCCAGGGGCTTTGACAGGATAAGCCGAGAATCCTGATCGAGGGACCGCACGAAGCCGTTCTTCTCCAGCAGCTTCCGTGTCCTGGGATGAACCGGAAAGATGACCGGGATATCCTCCGAGACCGCGCGCAGGGCGGAGAGAATGTCCTCCAGGGAGTCGCTCCGGTCCACGTTGGACGGGCGGTGGAGCGTCAGCAGCGCATACCGGCCCTTCTTGAGTCCGTATTCCCGGTAAACCTTCATGGCCTCGGCGCGCCGCCGGCTGCGGGCCAGGCTGTCGATCATGATGTTCCCCACATAGTGGACCTTTCCGGGGGGGATTCCCTCCCTGGCCAGGTTCCGGTTGGCCTCGGGGCAGGAGGTGAAAAGAAAATCGGAGATCAGGTCCGTCATGATGCGATTGATCTCCTCGGGCATGGTCATGTCGAAGCTGCGGAGTCCCGCCTCCACGTGGGCGACCCCGATCCCCAGCTTGGCGGCGACAAGGCTGCAGGCGATCGTCGAGTTCACATCCCCTACGACCACGACGAGATCGGGCCTTTCTTTCTTGCA
Organism: Candidatus Aminicenantales bacterium; assembly: GCA_049287565.1. Taxonomy (GTDB): domain Bacteria; phylum Acidobacteriota; class Aminicenantia; order Aminicenantales; family UBA8522; genus UBA8522. The sequence goes on along the minus strand of JBAQGA010000018.1, from coordinate 255 downwards.
GACCCTTTCGAAGCGGATCATGACCCGGGCGGTCTGGACGGCATGACTCCCGGGGCCGACCCCGAGGTTGATATCCGGCTCGGGCAGCTCGAAATCCCGGAAAAAGACATCCATCATCTCCCGGTCGTAGTGCTGCCCCGTATGGACCAGGAGATGCCGGATCGGGAACGATGCCGGCCCGGATCGTCTCTTCTCCAGCTCCCAGACAAGAGGGGCCACCTTCATGAAATTCGGCCGGGCTCCGGAGACGAGGAT
>JBAQGA010000017.1:0-8152 GCA_049287565.1 Candidatus Aminicenantales bacterium | reverse complement strand
CGTCGTGCTTGTTTGGGTTCTGGGCGGACTGATAACTCTGACAGGAGCTCTGTCATTTGCCGAGCTGGGCAGTATGTTTCCCAAGGCGGGCGGTCAGTTCATCTATCTCAAGGAAGCCTATGGGGACTGGTCCGGTTTTCTTTTCGGCTGGGCCTTTTTCTGGGTCATCATGTGCGGTGGGATTGCCGCGCTGGCCGTGGGATTTTCGGAATATATGGGCTATTTTTTCCCGGCGCTGTCCAATCAGTCGATCATTTTAAAGACAGAGATCGCAGGACTCCCCTATTCCCTTTCGGTCGGGCAGTTCGTCGCCGTGGGCTCGATCGTCATTCTATCGGCGATCAACTATTTCGGACTAAAGAGCGGGATATTCGTCCAGAACATATTCGTTTTTCTGAGGATTGCCAGCATCGCGGTTCTAGTAATCTTCGGCTGGCTCGTAGGCCAAAAATCGGGGATGGTAAACTGGAGCTCCTTTTTTCAAACGGGTGGCTCCTTCGAATGGAAATCGCTCGGTTTGGCCCTTTTCGCGGTGCTCTGGACGTATGACGGCTGGTATGCGGTCAACTGCACGGCCGGCGAGGTCAGAAAGCCTGAAAAGACCATTCCTCTCAGCCTGATGCTAGGGACAGGAGCCGTCGTCATCATTTACCTCTTGGTGAACAGCGTCTATTTTGCAGCCCTTCCTGTCGAGAAGATGAGCGACGTCGCAAGGGTCGGTGAGCTGGCTGCAACCGCCCTCTTCGGTCCCCGGGCGGCCGGCCTGATCGCCGGGGCGATTACGATCGCCATCTTTGGATGCCTGGCGGCAACCGTTCTCTACGGCCCGCGAGTTTATTTTGCCATGGCGGAAGCGGGATTGTTTTTCCGCAGCATGATCTTCATTCATCCGCGCTACCGGGTTCCCAGCCGGGCCATCCTCTGGCAGGGCCTCTGGGCTTCCATTCTCTGCCTGTCAGGAACGTATCAAACCCTGTATGAATACGTGGTCTTCGCCCTGGTCCTTTTCTTCGCGGCCACGGGAGCCGCGGTCTTTGTCCTCCGGGCTAAGAAACCGGACCTGTCCAGGCCGTATAAGACCTGGGGCTATCCGGTCATTCCGGTGATCTTTGTCCTGATCAACCTGATCGTGTTCCTGAACAGCATCTATTCGCAGCCGCGCGAGTCTTTCGTCGGCCTGCTGATCATTCTGGCCGGTGTCCCCGCCTTCCTTTACTGGAAGAGGAAAATACGTAACGCCGATAGGAATAGTATAGATTAGGACGCCCGGAGCGGCAGTCGGGCTGTCCAGCCCTTTCGGCGCCGCTCCGGTCCTCTTCCCATGTAGGGGAATAGCTGAGGTCAGGACTGAGACGAGCGATCCCGCAGTCATCCGCCCCCAGGCAATGGACGATATCCTTGAGGAGAGCCGAGCCCCCCATCCATACCCCTGCGGAAGGCTCTCCCTCCCCTGCCCTGCGGCGAAGGCTGGTCGCACCGAAAAGGCCAAGAAAAAGCAGGATTACAATGAAGACCGCCTCTCCGGCGGCGACCAAGAGGGCATTCCTGCCCTCCAAGAAAAAAGAGGCTCAGGAAAAAGTCAATTCAGGCGACCTGCCGGCCGTCGATGGGAATGACTTTTTTCAGGATCTTGATCTTCGTCCCGCTCAGCTCGACGACTTGTTCGACGATCCGGTAGAGGCCCGAACAGCAGGGCACGGTCATGATGGCTACGGTCAGCGACCGGAGGTCATTCTGCTTGATGAGCTCGGCCAGCTTTTCGACATAACCTTCCGTCTCGTCGAGCTTGGGGCAGGCGATGACGAGTTTTTTCCTTTTGAGGAGGTCGGGATGAAAGCTTCCCAGGGCGAAGGCTGTGCAGTCGGCGGCGATGAGCAGGTCGCTGCCCTTGAAATAGGGGGCCAAGGGGGAGACCAGATGGAGCTGGATCGGCCATTGCCTGAGCTCGGAAGCGCCGGAGATGGTCTTTATCGTCTCCTCCCCCGCTTCAACCTTGGCCGGGATCTCGCAGGGGGCGCTTCCCGGGCAGCCGCCCATCAAGGGCGTCCGTCGGACAGACGTCCAAACAGGCGCCCAGGCCGTCGCAGTAAATCTCTTTGACGAGTACGGCCTTGTCATCGTCGTCGAGCACGAGAGCCCCCTCGGCGCAGGCGGTGGTGCAGAGGCCGCAGCCGTTGCAGAGGTCTCTATCGATCTCGATGATCTTTCTCTTGGCCATGGTGATCTGTCCTACGCGAAATTGACGACTTGATTATAGGAGGTGCCGCAAAAAATATCTTTGACTTAAGTCAAATTTCCTGGCTTCGGTTCAGGAGATTCGAAGGACCTCCCGCAGACGTCGGGGGGACTTGATCAAGATCGTTCTCTTCCTGACCTCGATGAGGCTTTCCTCCTGCAGCTTCCTGAGATTCCGGGACAGAGTTTCTGAGATCGTGCCCAATTGCCTGGCAATTTCCACCTTCTTTACGGGCAGTTCGAGACGACAAGCCTCATCACCGCGGCAAAAGGAGAGCAAGTATTGAACCAGCCTCCGCCGAACGGTCCTCAGCCCGAAGGTTTCGATCCGCTGGTTGAGCACCTGGCATTTCCGGGCCAGCAGGAGAAGCATGAACCTGGCGACGGCGGGGTCTGTTTCCAACCTCCGGAAGACGCTCTGTTTCTCAAAAAAGAGGACTTCGGTGTCTTGCGCCGCCCGGGCAAATGCCGGGAATTTTCCCTTGAGGATGACGATCGCTTCGCCGAAGAAATCCCCCCGCCGCAGCCGGACGATCTCCAGCTCTTTTCCCGCATCATCCATCCGGAAAACACGGACCTCTCCCTTGAGGATGTAGAAGAAACCGCGGGCTTCTTCCTGGGCCAAAAAAAGGAAGGCGTCCTTCCGATAGGCCTTTTTAATTCCCAAGGAAGCGATCTTCTTGTCCAGGTCTTCCATCCTAGTCTCGATGAACCTTTCCGAACGCGCCTTTACTTTTTCTCGGGCTTTTCCGATTCCCATCGGTCCACAGGCATGATCAGGCAGGTCGGCCCTCCTCTCCCCTTGACGAACTCGGAGAGGTCGAGCCGCCGGACATGGAATCCCGCCTTTTTGAGCGCTCCGGCCGCACCAGGACATCCCTCTTCCACGATGACCTGATTATCTCCCAGGGTGATCACGTTAGCGCTCGTGGCCTCCGGGCAGGGTATTTCGACAACTTCGAACCCGGCGAAAAAAGCCTTGGGGAAAACCCTCCGGCAACAGAACACGGTTCTGGGACCGACGATGCTCATCGCCCCTCCGATATGGAGGTGCGGCGCCGGCAGTGACAGGATCCTGACCTCGTAATCCATGCTCATCAGGAGCCGGGAAAGCTGTCGCACGCCGCTTTTATTGGATCGTTCCGAGAGGCCGATGAAGGCCACCTTCCCGGCTATGATGACATCCCCTCCCTCGACGGTGCCGGGAGGCTCGATCGCGCCGAAGCCTTGCACTCCCAAGTTTTCCAGGGCTAAGGCCATCCAGTCTTCTTCTCCCCGCCTTGTCGGGAGTCCAAGCCGGAGTTTGATGTATCCCCGCGGCGTGACCAGGCCGGCATCGCGGGCGAAAACGGAATTGGGATGGCCGGGGAGTTCCATGAGGTTGATCACCCGGGCTCCGGCTTGGCGAAGGACGGCCTGCAGCCGTCGATGTTGGGCCATGGCTTTCTTCCGGTCGGCCGCTTCGCCGATATTGTGGATCTCGAGCTTTTTCACCTTGAAATATTCGCGCCGGGGCGCGCAGACGATGACCCGTCGCAGCCTCTCTCCTTCGTTCCTGACCATGAGCATCTCTCCTTTTCAACACCTTACCAAAACTCCTTCAGCAGGTAAACTTCCTCCTGAGGACGCGATCTTCTGGATCTCCTATCCCAAGGGGGGCGCCAAGGTCAAGACCGACCTCAACCGGGACATTCTCTGGAAGCTGATGTAAAACCACGGATTCGAAGGTGTGGCCATAGTTTCAATCGATGAGACCTGGTCGGCCATGCGCTTCCGGCAGAAAGACAAGGTTGAAAAAAAGCCGAAAAGACTGATTTGTCGCCTGGGTAATGAACAACAGCTAGTGTGGCTCCCAGGAATCTCGGTGATTGAGGCCGAGAGAGAGGATTCCGCCGGACTTCTAGCTATTCGGCACTTTTTAGATCCTGGACGATCTTCAGGAAATCGCGGCTGAGGATACCGATCCAGTCGGTTTCGATGAAGATCTTCCTGGTCATGACGAAGGACAGCTGGCGTTTATAGCTTGTCCCACCCGTTTCTTCGACAAAGGGGATCGAAACGACAAAATGAATGATATCCACGGCCTCGTCTGTCTCATAGATCTGTTTGATTTTCGGGGCCAGGTCCTCCCCCAGCTCTTCCTGCAGGGCGTCCGCGTTCTTGGGAACAAAGCGATAGTAGACGATGAGCTCGGTTCCCGACTGTTCGATATCTTGTACTCCCGGGTAGTCCTCCTTGGCTTCGCCCAGGATCGTGCGCAAGCCGGACATTGTGTCCGGCGTTTCGGCCATCTCCGTTTTAGCCCCAGTCTCCGCTTTTTCTGCCGTCTCGGCTTTTTTGCTCTTGCAGACGGTGGAAAAGCCAGCCAGGAGAAGGACCACTGCCAGTACTACAAAGAGATTCATAAGATGTCGGGCTCGATGTGACTTCATGCTCTCCTCCTTCCAAATGTCCAGATGCCCTTTTGTATCGGATTAGGGCCTGGCCCTCGTTGACAGGTGAATCTATCCTATTCTTCTTCTCCTCAGAAATCAACTCCCAGCCTAAAATAGAGCCCTTGGATTGGGGAGATTTCATTTTCGGGAGCGTTCAAGCTATTGCCGCGCTCATCCGGCGGAGCTGGCGACGAACCTGCGCCGGGAAATCCAGAGAAATCAGTCGTTCATTCCGGGATTTTGATCCCGGCGAACAGGGTCGTCGGACCCCGGCGGACCAGGAGGGCGACGACATCTCCAGCCTTATAACTCCGGATCGCCTTTTCGAAATCCTTGACGCTCTTGACGGGCGCCCGATTGACCTCCTTGATCAGATCACCGCGCTGCAAGCCGGCGTCCTCGGCCGGGCTTCCCGGAGCGACGTCAGCGACCAGAACCCCTTTATCTTTATCGTAGCCGAGCTGTCCGGCGATGTCGGGGGTCAAATCCTGGAGGGCCAGACCCAGTTTCTCGCTCTGTTGCCCTTCCATCGGCTCCTGTTTGGGAGCCTGTTCCTGGGGTGTTCCGGGCCGTTCAGCGAGGGTGACCGTGACATCCATGGTCTTGCCCTGGCGAAGCAGGGTCATCTTGACCTCGGTCTTGGGCGCTGTATCAGCGATCAATAACCGCAGCTGGGTCGCGTTCGCCACTTTCTTCCCGTTGATACTCAGGATGACATCACCGCGCTTGATCCCCGCCTGATCCGCCGGGCCTTTCGGGGTCACATCACCGACCAGAACGCCCTCGGTGCTTTTCAAATCAAAGGCTCTGGCCAGGTTTTCATTAATGTCCTGGGGCGTGATGCCGATAAAGCCCCGGACGACCTTCCCTTTGGAAATCAGCGATTCCATGACCTGCTTGGCCATGTTGATGGGGATGGCGAACCCGATGCCGATGTTCCCGCCCGAGGGGCTGGCGATAGCCGTGTTGATGCCGATGACATTTCCGTTGAGGTCGGCCAGCGCGCCGCCGCTGTTGCCCGGATTGATGGAGGCATCGGTCTGGAAAAAGTCTTCATAATCGGCCAGGCCTACGGACGACCGGCCTTTGGCGCTGATGATGCCGGCCGTAACCGTGTGCATGAGCTGGAAAGGATTGCCGATGGCGATCACCCACTGGCCGACGCTCACCGCGTCGGAATTACCGAGAGTCGCAGCCGGCAGGTCCTTGGCGTCGATCCGGACGACCGCCACGTCCGTCTGGGGGTCCGTGCCGACGACCTTCGCGGGATAGTTCTGCTTATCTCCGATGACCACAAAGAGCTTGTCGGCGTTGGCCACGACATGGTTATTGGTCAGAATATAGCCGTCCGCCGAGACGATGACGCCGGACCCGAGGCTGCGGACCGTCCGCTTCTGCTCCTGGGGAGGCTGTTCAAAAAAGCGTTTGAAGAAGTCCTCTCCGAAGAAATCCTTGAAGGCATCGTCCGGCATTCCGAAGGCACTCTGTGCTTGAACCACCTGCTCAGCGGTGATGGCGACGACAGACGGGCTCACCTTGCGGGCCGACTGCTCGAAAACGCGGCTGATATTGTCCATCATCTGCTGGGCCGGCGTGCTCGTCTGAGTCTCGGCGGCTTTTTGGACGCCCTTCGGCGCATCCGCCGGCGCTCGAGACAGGCCCAAACTGGGCGAAAGCCAGGCCCCTCCGGCGAATCCGATGATAAGGACCAGGACGAGATAGAACCAACTCATCTTTGTGTTTTTCATAATCGAACCTCCTCGAGATAATCGGTCAAGAGAAAAAAAGAAGACAAACTCCCATCGATCTCTCGCGATCGCAGAAGTGTCTCTATTCCTTTGTGGGTTTTATTTATATCGGAATGAAGATAAAGTCAATCGGCCGGCCCCGGTGCCCTGGACTCATGGAAATCGTTGCCCCCAATTTGTGGGGATTGAGGACGGGAGGATGAAAGGAGCAACAAATCTCTTTCAGAAGCGGAAGACGACTCCGATATGGGTTTTGACGAGGTCTGTGGTCGATATCAAGGGGGTGTAAGTCGAAGAACCGCTGTCATGAAGAATCGACCTCTCCCCGAGGTATTCCGCGGTTCCCCCTTTGACGTAACGAAGACCGATCTCAAAATACAGGGAAAATACGGACCGGGCCCGTCGGTTACGGATGTCGAGGGCCCGGAGAATGGCGCCCGCCCCTGCTCCATAGGTGAGAGCCCAGTCGTCAAAATTCGTGGTGGTGGCGATGTCCTCCGACCAGCTGTCGGCGTCGCGTATTGACGTGTAGGTAAACAGGTAGTTGAACCCGATCAATCCCTCCACATAGGGACGGAAAGGCCCTCCCGGCGGGGACAGGCGCAACACCGCGGCCGCCGAAAAGATGCTGTTCCTGGTCGTGACATCGACCCAAACGTCCGGGATGTCGGCATTAAAAGGTGCGGTCCGGGTTTCGCTGCCGTAGTTCAGGTATTCCAGGCTGATCCCAACCGAAAAAGGGGACTTCGGAAGTTGATAGAGGCATTCGCCCGACAGCCCGTAAATGGTCCTGTCGACATTGTTTCTGAAGTCGTTCTGGGGGTAAGCCATGAGAAAATTCACGGAGGCCTGGAAACGGTCAGCGGCAGAGGATAATTGGCCGAGGGCCAGAATAACGATGGCTGCGGCCACGGCCGATCTGACTTTTTTCATCTCCATCTCTCCTCATCCTGATCGTACTGGGTCCATCCTCTCGATTTTTTCCAGAGCAATTTTTATGCCATTCCGCTTCCCTAAGGACCGAGGCTGGCAGCCCGCCGGGATGTCACTTAAAAAGGTCAAGTGTCCCTTCAGAGGCTCCTGGGAACGGGGAAGCCAGGGCCTTCGTTCGATGAACAGTCCGGGCTAATCAGATAGGCCAGCTATCTTGATTGATCGCCTGACCTTGCGGAGGAGTGCTGGTGCGTCCTTTCCTTCCGCCCTTAGGATCCACATCTCAAGGCCCCTGAGGAGGGCCAGCGCCGATTTGCGGCCGTCCGGTGAATCCAGGAGGAATCTCTCTTCTTTCTCGATTTTCTCCCGTTTCTTCTGCCCCTCGGGCACGAGTTCGGCCAACTTTTGCTCCACGGCTTTCTCCGGGTCTTCCCAGGGATAAATGAGATGCTGCTCGAGGACGGCGGTTTCGCCGGAAGGCCCTTCGAGAGCAATGACCGTCGGGTCCGGCCAGATCGCATCAAGCCGGCCGAACTTAAACCCGGATGGTTTCGTCAGCCGAAGCCCCAGCCAGGGATTGGCGTAAACATCGCCTTCTGCGGAGAAGGCTTCAGCCCCTGCCGAAACAACGACCGTTTTTCCGCCCGATTCGAACTCCATGACCTCGATCCCGATCTGGCCGAAGACCTGCTGGGCCGCTCCGATGCTCAGACTCCCCGGCCCTTCAGCCAGCGATGAGGCGACCAAAGCCAGGCGCGTCGCGTCGGCCGCCCCCTCGTTGACGATGGCTGCGTCCAGAGG
>JBAQGA010000016.1:0-5656 GCA_049287565.1 Candidatus Aminicenantales bacterium | reverse complement strand
CTTGAGCTCATAATCCGCTCCCAGTTCTTCCCTCAAGGTCAGGGTGGTGAAGACGTCCTTCACCCGGGGGATGTTCTGAAGTGCGAGGCGTTCCTCGGTCAGGAGGGACGCGACGATGGCCGGGAGGACGGCGTTCTTGGAGCCGCTGATCCTGACCTTCCCCCTGAGCCGGAGTGATTGATCGCCGAGGATCTTGATCTTTTCCATACAGGATGATTTTAGAATATGGGAGGCTGAAATTCAAGAAAAAGCGCCGCTTCTCAGAGACTCCGGAAGCCGCCCTTGGCCCCCGCACCCCGGGGAACCAGTCCCGTCGGTTCCCCCCATCGGAAAAATCCGATGGGTCCCCCTTGCGCTATGGGGGCTTAAGGGCGGCTTCCGGAATCTCTTGTGAAGATTAATTAGCTATAAATGCTTCTGGCGGCAAAAGGATTTAGTTGTACCTTGAATTTACAGGGAGGCGAGGGCCTGGTCGAGGTCGGCGATGATGTCGCCCGGGTCCTCGGCGCCGACGCACAACCGGATGAGCTGAGGGGGGACGTCGGCCATCTGACGCGCTTCCTCGCCCTGCTGCAGATGAGTCGAAATGGCCGGGATAGTGGCCAGGCTCTTGGTTTTCCCCAGGTCGGCGGCGCGAAAGATGATCCTGAAATGATCGAAGACCTTGCGCGCGTTCTCGGGAGGTCCGTCCACCCGGAAACCCATCAGGTGGCCGTAGCGGTTCACTTCGTGGCCCGTCCCGTCATCGGAATCCACGAGCTTCATGTGCCTCTTGGCAAGGGCGTGGAACCGATGGCTCGGCAGCCCCAGGTAATCGACCTGGTAGACCCGCGGGTGCTTTTCCAGGAACTCCCCGACCTTCTGGCAATTCCGGCTGAACAGGTCCATGCGGGAGCGCAGCGTCCGGACGTCGTTCAGGGCGAACATGGCGTTCAGCGGCGACGCGGCCGGCCCCTGATCCCGGTAGGGGAGAAACTGGATGTATTCGGCAAAACTTTCCTTGAAGAGCGGATGATCGTTCTTGACATTGGTGACGATCGGCCGGCGGCTGATCAGGGCGCCGCCGATGGCCATCCCGCCCGAGGTGATCGACTTGGTCAGCGAATGGATGACCACATCGGCCCCGTGGGCGATCGGCCGCATCAGCGCCGGCGTCGCGCAGGTCGCGTCGATGATAAAGGGAATCCCGTGCGAATGGGCGAGGTCGGCCAGGGCCTTGATGTCGCCGAACGACTGCTGCGGGTTGCTGGGCGCCTCCAGGTAGAGAAAGCGGGTGTCCTCGTCGATCCTGGACTTCCATTCCTCGAGGTCCTCGGGGTGAATGATCCAGCGGACCTCGATACCCCGCTCCTGTTTTTTCCGGACGTTGAAGTTCTGGAACGTCCCGCCGTAGAGCTGAAGGGAAGAGACGAAGTTGATTCTCTCCGGCCCGCTCTTCTGTTTGGTCAGGAATGCGTCCGTGGCCATGGCGATGGCCGCCATTCCCGAGGCCGTCACGACACACGATGTGTCATAACCGGTCCGGTAGCCCTCGAGAAGGGCGAGGATGTCCTGGAGGAAGTAAGTCGTCGGATTGGCGAAGCGGGTATAGCACCAGGTGGGGATGAGGTAGGCGAGGGCGGCCTCGAGCTCGTCGGAATCCCGGTAGGCCTGGGAGGCCGACAGAAAGACCGGTTCGATCACGGCCCCCTGGTTCCGGTCCAAGGCCTCTTCCGGGGAGTAAAGGCCATGCACGGCGATGGTGTCGAACTTGTAGCTTTTGACCCGTTCGATCAGGGCTTTTCGCTGGTCGAGGAGCTTCTTGGATTCCTCGATGTAGCGCCTGACTCCCGGCCCGTATTTTTGATCGGCGCTCATGATGCCTCCATTTTTTCCGACAGCCCTTTCTTTTTAGATATTTTTTTGCCGGCCAAAGTCAAGTCCGATACGCCTTCGCCCTCGCAGGCCGTGGGGATCGGGTGATGATGGACCAGCCTCAGTGTTTCAGTCTGCGGTGCCGGTGAATGGCCAGCATATCGGCCAGGATGGAATAGCCGGTTTCGGTCTTTCCCGCTCCCGCCCCCTGGACCGTGACCTTGCCCAGGAGGTCGGTGTCGAAGGTCAGGGCGTTCTGGGCGCCCATGACGCCGGCCAGCGGATCGGTCAAGGGAAGTTTCTGAGGAGAGACGCTCGCCTCGATCTCCTTGCCCGACTTGCTGGTCCGGGCGATGAGCTTGTACCGGAACCCTTCCTGTTTGGCTGCTGTAACCATCTCCCGGCTCAGGGCCGTGATCCCCTGCCTTTTGACGTCCTCCGGCTTCAGGTCCCCGCCGAGAAGGACGTTGGACAGGATGACGACCTTGGCCACGGCGTCGTACCCCTCGACATCCGCCGTGGGGTCGGCCTCGGCATAGCCCAGCTCCTGGGCCAGCTTGAGCGCCGCGGCGTAGTCCATGCCGTCCTCCTCCATCTTGCTGAGGATGAAGTTGGTGGTGCCGTTGAGGATTCCCTTGATCTCGCGGATCTCGGCCCCGGCCAGGCCGCACTCGAACAGGCTGAAAACCGGCGTGCCGCTCATGACCGTCCCCTCTATCCGAAAGAAGAGGTTGTTCTTCTGGGCCAACTTGTGGAGCTCGCGGTAGTGAAGCGCCGCCGGCCCCTTGTTCGAAGTGACAACATGCTTTCCCGACCGCAGGGCTTTCTTGATGTAGCCCGTCGCCGGCTCTCCCGTCTTGATGTCTGTGTAAGTGAGCTCGGCGATGATATCGGCCTCGCATTGTTCGATCATGTCCAGCGGATTGATGAGCTCGGCCGTGTTGCCTTCCCCGTAGTACTGGTCGATTCTTTTGTCTTCGTCCAGGAGGCTAAACAACTGCTTGATTACGATCCCGTCGGGGACGAGGATCGACCCCTTGTGCAGGTCCGAGATGGCGACGAGCTTGGGCTCGAAGTCGAAGGCCTCCTTGAGCTGTAGGCGCTTTCTGTCCAGGATTTCGAGCAGGCCTCTTCCGACTGTCCCGCAACCGATCAACGCGATTTTGACTTCCATGGCGACAGACCTCCCATCCCTCATAAAAAGAAAGAAGAAAAAGGGACGGTCCTGCGGACGAACCGCCCCCGTGAAATCCGTTTACTGCTTGGGCGCGGCCGCGGCCTTGATTTGGGCGTCGATCCAGTCGGTGGTGACGCTCTTCGGTCTCTCGATGGGCAGTCCGAGGGCGCGGCTCCAGATGAGCTGGGCGAGGACTCCCATGGCCCGGGAAACGCCGAAGAAGACGGTGTAGAAGTCGTACTCCTTGACGCCGTAGTGCCAGAGCAGGCAGCCGGAGTGGGCATCCACGTTGGGCCAGGGGTTCTTGGCCTTGCCCTGCTTCGTCAGGATGTCCGGGGTGACTTCATAGACCATGCCGACGACCTTGAAGATGTCGTCATCGGGCAGGTGCTTGAGAGCGAACTCCCGCTGGGCCATATAGCGGGGATCGGTCTTGCGGAGGACGGCGTGGCCGTAGCCGGGAACGACCTTTCCGGAGTTCAGAGTGTCCCAGATGTACTTCTGGAGCTGCTCCTTGGTGGGCACTCCGCCCAGGTCCTTCATCAGGTCCATGATCCAGCGCAGGACTTCCTGGTTGGCCAGTCCGTGGAGCGGGCCGGCCAGTCCGTTCATGGCCGCGGACAGAGAATAGAAAGCGTCTGACAGGGCCGAGCCGACGAGATGGCAAGTGTGGGCGGAGACATTCCCGCCTTCGTGATCGCTGTGGATGACGAGATAAAGCCGCATCAGCTCCTTGAAAGTCGGGTTCTCAACGCCGATCATGTGGGCCAGGTTGCCGCCCCAGTCGAGCTTCGGGTCGGCCGGGATGTGCTGGTCGCCTTTGTAGCTGCGGCGATAGATATAGGCGGCGATGGCGGGGAGCTTGGCCAGCAGGTTCATGACGTCTTCGTACATCGGGTCCCAGTACTCCATCTTGTGCATTCCGGCGGTGTACTTCTGGGTGAAGACGGAATCCTTCTGGAGGGCGAGGATGCTGTGGGAAAACTGGGTCATCGGGTGCATGTCGGCGGGGAGAGCCTTCAGGATGTCGATCAGGTACTTGGGAAGCTCGCTTCGCTTCTGCCATTCCTGGGTGATCTCGGCGACGTCGGCGTCGGTCGGGAGCTCACCGGTCAGGAGCAGGTAGAAGATGCCCTCGGGGAGCGGCTCTTCTCCACCCGGGGCCTTGGGCAGTTTCTGCTGGAGCTCGGGGATGGTGAACCCGCGGAAGCGGATCCCTTCCATCGGGTCGAGGGCCGAGGTCTCCCAGACCATGCACTTGACGGAACGCATCCCGCCGTAGGCTTGGGCGACGGAGACATCACCGATCTTCATTTCTCCATGCTGCTTCATGATTCCCGACACCTTCTCGCGCATGGGGACCATTTTGGCAGCGAATTTTTCCTTCAATGATGGCATAAAATAACCTCCTCTGTGAGTAAGAATTTCCCGTTTTTGGGCACTCAACTATATCATTCACGAGGAGCCGATGTCAATAAAAAGTGTGGAGATACGGTGCAGGAGCTTGTCCTTGGCCCCCGCACCCCGGGAACCAGTCCCGTCGGTTCCCCCCAGCGGAAAAAACCGATGGGTCCCCCCTCCGCTACGGGGGCTTCTGGACAACCTCCTGCGCCGTCTATGATAGCGGTGGTGGGGGAGGAGCCTTATGTTTGAAACTGTTTAGAATGAACAACGGGATTGAAATTTTCAAACGGATGGCTCAGAATAGGCGACGATATCCATTTCCTCTTTATGGCGATGTGAATTCAATCAAGGAGATAACACATGGGAGCTTTCGTGATCTTGCTCGTGATCATCGGTGTGGTGATCATCGCGGCCGTCGGGATCTACAACGCCCTGGTCGTCCTCCGGAACCGCTGCGAGAACGCCTGGTCACAGGTCGACGTGCAGCTGAGGCGACGGTATGACCTCATCCCCAACCTGGTGGAGACGGTCAAGGGCTACGCCAAGCATGAGAGGGAAGTGTTCGAGAAGGTGACCCAGGCGCGGACCAGCGCCATCAACGCCGGCACGGTGAGAGACCAGGCCCAGGCGGAAAACATGCTGTCGGGCGCCTTGAAGACGCTCTTCGCCGTGGCCGAGAACTACCCCGAGCTCAAGGCCAACCAGAACTTCCTGATGCTCCAGGAGGAGCTGGCCGGGACGGAGAGCAAGATCGCCTACGCGCGCCAGTTCTACAACGACACGGTGATGAAGTTCAACGCCAAGCAGCAGGTCTTCCCCTCGAACATCATCGCCAATATGTTCAGTTTCAAGGAGAGGGACTACTTCGAGATCGGTGAGGCCGAGGCGAAAGAGCCGGTCAAAGTGAGCTTCTAGAAAAAATGGGCCCCGCCGCGGCGCATGAATTCCAAGGTTCGGGCTTGGGTTCGTCAGCCCGCTCGCTTCCCCAGCGAGGAATCTCGCTCCGAACTCCTCCTTCGCTCTTCTCTCCCTTCGGTCGAGAAACCGTGCCCGTTCAGTCGTCCACGGACTTCCTCATCCAAGCCCTTCGCCTTGATCAACAACATGTATGAGGCTTCCCTCGAAAAGCCCATCGCGAAGGCCAACCCTTCTATGCTCGCTCCCGCCATTTCGGTCATCGTCAGTGGTTCAGGTAGGGGGGTGGAGGAAAGCGCCCAGGCC
>JBAQGA010000015.1:0-21785 GCA_049287565.1 Candidatus Aminicenantales bacterium | reverse complement strand
GCCCTGCTCATAGGAAGCGACTCCATTTATCCTCGCATCGCCGCGGATCTGGCGCGTGAAGCCGACGACGATATCGCTGTCGCCCCGGTCCACCGCATTGAAGAGATCATCGCACAGTTCCTCGAGTGTCCACTTCGTGTTATCCGAATGCCAGTGAACGATCTCCTGTATTTTTAGAGAGAGGCCAAAGTGTTTCTCAAAAAAGTGGGATGACGTGGCCACTATCTTTTTGACTTCGAAGACAAGATCCGGCCCCCTCCTGAATTCTTCGTCAAGGGCAACTCTGAGCCTGATCGTCCGTTGGCCTCTCGGGCCAATATCTTGAGAATGGAGGAAAACGAGCGCAGGCAAAAAGAAAAATGTTGCTAACAGCGATAAAAGGCCAAGATGTCGGTTTCGGCAGGGTCGGCCAGGGACGCATTTCTTCATCAGCTTTCCCATCTCATTCCAGAAAGGAAGCATAGAGCAGGACGGAGAGAGCTGTCAAGAAGGCTTAGATGGCAGGGGAATCCGTTGACAACATCGCTGGCCTTTTCTAGAATCCAGCCGCCGGGAGCGGAAGAATGAGAATCAGAAAATCGGCGGTCTTATTGGTCGGCCTGGCCCTGGCGGCCTGCTCGGGCAGCCGGACGCATCGTATCCCTATAGCGGCGGACGAAGTCGCGGGAGTAAAGAGCCCGGTCGTCAGCCTGAACGGGACCTGGAAATTCACTCTCACTCCGCCGGAAGAATTCTGGTCTGAGGATGTCGACCCGGCCGGCTGGGCCGATATCAAAGTCCCCGGCGAGTGCCTGATGCAGGGCTTTAGGATCCGGCATAACGTCGGATATGCCTATAAAAGACGGGTCGATATCCCGGCGGATTTCGCTGGCCGAAGGATTATCTTGCGTTTCGACGGCGTCTACAGCTACGCCCGCGTCTGGGTCAACGGACAATTCATCCGGGATCATCACGGCGGATTCACCTCCTGGGACTGCGACATCACCGACTCCGTCGAACCGGGGAAAACCGCCGGGCTGACCGTCGAGGTCACGGACCGGGATGACGAAATCTCCTACGGAAGCGGCTACGCCCATCATCTCATCGGCGGCTTTCTCCGCGACGTCTCGCTCCTGGCCCTCCCCCAGGATCATCTCTCCCACCTCCGCATCGAGACGGACCTGGATGCCGAATACCGGAACGCAATCCTGAGAATCGATGCGGGAGTGAATTTGCGCGCCGCCAAAAACGCCGAGATCCTCTTTTCCCTGGCCGATAAAAATGGAACCCGCTTTCGCCTTGACCCCTCTCGTTTAGAGTTGACCCAAGAGAATCCGGCGGCCCGATTGAATATCCCTATCGAACGGCCTCTCCTCTGGGACGCCGAGCATCCCAACCTCTACGTTCTGACGGCCGAAATCAAGGTCGGAGGCAAGATGGTCCAGAGGCGTATCCGGAGGATCGGCTTCCGGAAGGTCGAAATCGCCGGCCACAAGCTTCTCGTCAACGGCCGTCCCGTCAAGCTCCGCGGGGCCTGCCGCCACGACGTCCACCCCCTTCTCGGCCGGCGATCAACCCGCGACCTCGACAGGCGGGACGCGCTCCTGGCCAAGGAGGCGAATCTCAACTTTATCCGGACTTCCCATTATCCGCCGTCCCGTTCCTTCCTCGAGTTTTGCGATGAGGTCGGCCTCTACGTCGAGGAGGAGGCCGCCGTCTGCTTCGTCGGCACCCACCGCGCTGCCGAATATCAGAAGAAGAGCTTCAGCCAGGAGGACCCGGATTTCACGGACCGCTACCTCAATCAGCTCGAGGAGATGGTGGATCGGGACCGGAATCATCCCTGCGTTATCATCTGGTCGATCGGCAACGAGAACCTTTACGGCGCCAACTTCCAAAAGGAATACGACTGGGTTAAGAGGGCCGACCCCACCCGGCCGGTCATGTTCAGCTATCCCGGAAAAGTCCCGCCGGGAACGGTGTGTAGCGACATCCTGAGTATGCATTATCCCTCCTCTGACGGCGACCTGACCCAGTACGGCATTGTGGCTAAGGACTTCTCCTGCGGACCGATCCCCGTTATTTTCGACGAATGGGCCCATGTCTCCTGCTATAACACCCTGACGCTCTGCGAGGATCCCAACGTCCGGAACTACTGGGGAGAAAGCATCAAGGCCTTTTGGGACAGGACGTTCGAGAGCGATGGCGTCGGCGGGGCCATTTGGGGGATGATCGATGAGGTTTTTCTTCTTCCCAACGGCCCCGTAGGCTACGGCCCCTGGGGAATCGTCGACGGCTGGCGCCGTAAGAAGCCCGAGTTCTGGCACACCAAAAAAGCCTACAGCCCGGTGCGGGTGCTTCAAACCGACATAGGTGAGTTCGGACCCGGGCAGCTATTGCGTATCCCGGTTCATAACCGTTTCGACCACACCAGACTAAGCGAACTGGAGATCAGGTGGTCGGCGGGGGAGGGCAGCCGGTCCAAGCCCGGTCCCGATATCCCGCCGCATGAAAAAGGAGAAATTCTGATCCCCGCTCAAGACTGGAAGGCCGGGGATTCGATGCTCATCCAATTTTTCAAGGACGGCCGGTTCATCGACGAGGAACTCATCCGGTTGGCGGGGAGCGAACCCGGTCGGGGTGCGGTCAAATCGGCCGCCGCGGAGCTGCGGGTGGAGGAAGGAGAGAAGGGAATCTGTGTTTCCGGAGAAAATTTTGCTTTCCTGGTCAGCCGCCGGACCGGGTTGATCGAAGAGGGTCAGCTCGACGGGCGAAACTATCTCGTCGCTGGGCCTTTTTTCCACCTGCGCTGGATCAAAGAAAAGCCCGCCGGGAACCAGCATGAGTTTGCCGAGACCGGCCCGCAATCCTATGTCCTGGAAAAAATGGATTGGTCGAAGAAGGACCAGGGTGTTGAGGTCAGATTATCCGGCCGGATGGAAAAACTCCATTTTCAAATAAGCTATCTCATCTCACCCGACGGGACGGTGTCGACTGATTACGGACTGCTGGACATCCCGACCGCCGCTCCCGCCGAAATCGGCATTGCCTATGAGCTCGAAGACGCCGCCTGGATCGAGTGGCAAAGGAAAGGCCTGTGGTCGGCCTATCCGGACGGCCATATCGGGAGGCAAAGCGGCCGGACTCTTCTCGGCATCAGCGCGGCTACAGCTTACCGAGAGAAGCCGGCCGGGGGCTGGGTCATGGATACTTTGGATTATTTCCTCCAAGGTTTCGACCGGCCGGAGGACAGCTCCTCGTATCTCTCCAATGACGCCAGGAGCTTGAAGGAAAACATCTATTTCTATTCGGTGGGTTCCAAGGAGAGTCCGGGACGGGTGACCGTCGAAGCCAGCGCCGACCTGGCGGTTCGGCTGAAGCCGGCCGACGGCGAACGTATCCGGCTGATCATCCTGGCGAATTGGGACTATCCCGACCTCGGCTGGGGCAACCGGCTGCGCCCGTTCAAGCTCGACGAAAACCGTACCGGCAGCATCTCTATTCGTTTGGAATAGGACGAGTTAAGCCGAACTCATCTGCTCCGTCTCATCCGACAGGAGAGCTTCCTTCCCGGGTTGCCGTTGACCCCTTCCGAGGGGCTGTGATATGTTCATCCCCGTAGGTTGCCAATCCATCGATGGCCACAGAATTTAAGGAACTCCTCGTCGTTATCCCGCACAGCGGAATCGTCATTCCCGAGGAAATCCCCCTGGACTCCCTGTCCGACGATTTCCCGGGGCTGATCAGAAATGTGGACTGGTACACCAACTGGCTGTACGATTTCCGCGACGTTCTCGACAACAAGCAGACCGTCTTCCCCTACTGCAGCCTGATCCTCGAAAGCAACCGGCATCCGGACATCCTGGACGACAGCGTCCCTTTGAAAGATGTCCATGGGATTTCTATCTACCGGCCCGGCAGGGAGCCGGCCGCGAAACTGCGGAAATTCATGTCCGGAAAATACCTCCACCCTTTTCACCAGGCCCTCAGCGAGGAGATCGGCCGCGGCAAGTTGTTTCTCCTGGACGGACACTCCACCATGTCGGCCCGGGGCATGTCGGACAACCAGGTCGACCTGATGAACTTCCAGGCGACGGAGCTTGAGGGGAAGCCCCGATACTTCTGCCCGGACATGCTCGTCGAAATCTACGCCGAGGCCCTGCAAAAACGGCTGCCCGAAGTGAAGGTGACGGTCAACGCGTCGGAATACTACACGACCTACGGCCACAGCTGCGCCGAGCACTCGGTCAATTCCTTTAAGAAGGAAGGGAATAGGGTGCCGGCCTTCCTTCAGGAGACCAACGAAAAGCTCTATCGGAACGCCGACCGGACGCCCAACATTGAAGCGCTCAACAGACTCCGCCGCGCCTTTGCGGAATCTCTGGCGGAGATGCGAGAAAAAGCCGGTCTGTCCAACGGGTAAAAAAAGAACGGGGGAAAAAGATTCAGGTCTTCGGTCTTTTCGACAACCGGAAAATCATCTTTTTTGATCGCGTAATACTGACATAGCCACCCAGGGGAATGGCCGGAAGGTTCCGGAATATCTTATGACCGAAACTGGGGGCGACGAGGATCGGCAGGGGACGGCCCTTTTTTTGCCGTGTCTTCATGACCTCCCAGAGATAGGCATTGATAAAGATCAGGGCTTTTGACTGGAAATCCTTCACTTTTTTGGGGTTTCGGCCGGCGCTTAGCGAACCGATCACCAGGGCCCTGATTTCCTTGAAAACCTTGTGCCTCCTCAAGGCCGCCAGCAGGCGGTGGAGGTCCTCCAGATCGATCCCAAGGTCCTCGATAAAGAGAATGTGTTTCCGCCAGTTCACCCGGGGCGGTTCGCGCCGGTTCAAGAAATTGACAAAAGTGGTCAGGTTCCCCCCGATGGGGATCCCCGAAATTTTCCGAGGCGGCGGAGCGGTCAACCAGAACGCCCCCGTGTAGGTGGCTTCGCCTCCGGCCAGGAGAGCCAGTAACTTCTTCGAATTCGCCCTAGTCAATCTCAGGGAGGGAAAGATGATTCCAGGGACACGGCAGCGGATATAGATCTCGTTCAGCAGGAAGGTGAAATCGGAAAAGCCGATGAAGACCGGCCGGCGCTGTTTGATGACCCGGAAATCGGTCCGGTCGATCTTGAGGACAAGGTCCTCCGCCCCCGTCCCCCCGGCCACCGAGGCGATTAGGTCATACTCCCGGATGACCTCCTTGAACTCTCTCGTTCGATCCTCCGCCGAGGCCGTGATGTGGTCGATAAGTCTATAGCTGGTGAAAAGATAGGGGCTCAGGTGGATATCCGTTATGCCCAGGGTCCGGCTCAGAAGTCGGACCAGCTTGTCGAGATAAGGCCGGCTCTTGGCGGGTAAGCGGGTCGAGGGGGCGATGAAACAGATTTTGTCGATGGGACTCGGGTCATTATATGGCATGGGGACGACCCCCTGGAGGGGGAAAATTGAATATAGTCAAAACGGCGTTCTATGTCAATTTTGGTCTTTTGGACCACTTTTCCGCTTCCTCGCCCAGAAGAAATAGAAGGGAATCCCGGTGGCGATGAAGGCGATATCCTCGAGTGACCTTCGCCAATCCGTGGCCGCCCGGAAGATCAGGAAGGTCAGGATTCCAGCCAGGTAGACAGCCGGAAGGAAGGGATACAAGGGGACACGATAGATGTCCCCTCCTTCCCTGTCCAGCATCCGTAGCTTGAACAGGGCGAACGTGTTCAGCGCCCAGAAGATCAGGACGCCGAAGACCATGCCCGCGGCAATCACCTCGAACGTTCCCCTCAAGAACAGGATGACGACCGCCCAGACGCAGTGGGCGATGATGGCCCGGGAGGGTGTCCGGAAGCGGGGGTGGATGTGGTCCAGCCAGCGGAAGAAAAGCCTGTCCCTGGCCATGGCGTAATAGGCGCGGGTGGCGGTCATCATCGTCCCGTTGATGCTGCTGGTGGTCGAGACGATGACCAGGATCGCCACGAAGATCGCGCCCGCCGTTCCGGCCAGTTTGACCGCCGTGGCCGAGGCCACGACGGTGTTCCCGCGGACCCCTTCCATCCCCAGCGTCCGATGATAGATCATATTTGTCAGGCAATAGAGGACGACCACCGTGGCGATGCCCAGGAAGAGGCTTAACGGTATCGTCCTCCGGGGGTTTTTCATCTCCTCCGCCGAATACCCCAGGCGCTCCAATCCGGTATGGGCAAAAAAGACCATCAACAGGGCGGCGACGAGGTTGCCGACGGCACCGAGGTTCATGGCTGGCTGAGCCCGTGTGTTCAGAAGGCTGGAGTGTCCTTGAACGAGGATCAAACCGCCGATGACCAGGATAAATAGACCGATCGTTTTATAGAAAGTGAAAACCCTCTGGAAAAGGCTGGCCCTCTTGATGCCGATATAGTTCAGGGCTCCGAGAAGAAGGATCACCGTGACCGCGACAAGCCTGTGGGCGGAATCACTAAGACGGATAAAATTTCTCAGGTAATCGGCGGTCACGATGGCCAGGCCGGCCGCCGGGCTCGTCCGGATGATGAAGAGCTGAGACCAGCCGAAGATAAACCCGGCGAACGGGCCGAAAGCCCGGCTGACATAGACGTATTCCCCACCGGCCTCGGGGAGGCGCGTCCCGAGCTCAGCGTAGATCAATCCGCCGACATAGACGAATATCCCGACGATGATCCAAAGGGTAATGACCTCCCGGAACGAACTGAGATAGCCGGCGATGATCTGGGGTGTCGAGTAGATGCCGGCGCCGACGGTGATGCCGACCAGGATGGCGATACCGTCGACCACTCCCAGCGTCCGGAGCAGCGTGGGCCGCCGGGCATCGGCAACGGCCCTTTCCTCTGCACTCATTGATTCTCCTCGTTTGGCGAAACCATTGCCGCTCGTCTTACTGGTTCTGAGTTTTATTCGACTTTTCCTGAAAAGTAAAGAGGTCTATCCCGCCTTCTATTGACCTTATCTCCTGATATATGCTAGGTTTGCAGCGGCTCCTGTAAAACCCAAAAGTCCCCTGCCGTCGCTATCGAGGCGACCTCGTGAATTGGCTAAAAAGGAGGAGGAACATGCCGGAAGCCGATGATTCCAAAAAGATTGAACAATACCACATCGATACGCTCCAAAAGGCGGAACCCTTTTTCCTCAAGGGGTCAGAAGCCCTGGATTGGGGGATGAAAAACAGGCTGGCCCGGATCTTCAGCCCAACCTCGGGCCGGACGGTCATGCTGGCCATCGACCACGGCTATTTCCAGGGACCCACCAGCGGGCTGGAACGGGTGGACATCAACATCCTTCCTCTGGTCCCTTACGCGGATAGCCTGATGCTGACGAGGGGAATCCTGAGGGCGATCGTCCCGCCCGGCGCGCCGAAGTCCATCGTGCTCCGCGTCTCGGGAGGAACAAGCATCCTGAAAGAGCTCTCCAACGAGGGGATCGCCGTCGACATCGAAGATTCCATCCGGCTGAATGTCTGCGCCATGGCCGTTCAGGTCTTTGTCGGCGGCGAGCATGAGAAAGAGTCCATTCTCAACATGACAAAAATGGTCGATGCCGGAATCCGCTACGGGATCCCCACCCTGGCCGTCACGGCGGTCGGAAAAGAGATGAAGCGCGACGCCCGCTATTTCCGGCTGGCCACCAGGATCTGCGCCGAGCTCGGCGCCCACATTGTCAAGACATATTACGTCGAAGACGGGTTCGAGACCGTGACTACCTCCTGCCCCGTGCCGATCGTCATGGCCGGCGGAAGAAAAATTCCGGAACTCGACGCCCTGACCATGGCCTACAGAGCCTGCCAGGAAGGGGCGGCCGGAGTCGACATGGGACGCAATATCTTTCAGTCCGAGCACCCCGTCGCTATGATCCAGGCGGTCCGCTCCGTCGTTCACCGCAACGAAATTCCGGAAAAGGCGTTCGCGCTCTACCAGGACCTCGCCCGGCAGGGCTGAGCGGAGCTCTCTCCTCAAGAGGTGTCAGCGGCCGTCCAGACTTCCGGAATAATCACGCCCTATTTCCCGAATTCGAGCACCATGAATGATCCCGGGACCACCTTGGGCCGGGGCCTCGGTTGTTCGGGAGTGGGCGCTGGGGCCGGGCCGAATTCCGCCGTCACGACAAAGACGTGGTGCGTCTTCGGATCGAGCTCCATGGTCCGGGCGCCGCGGGCCGTTGGAACGGTTTCGAGAACCGTGTATGTGTCGGCCGAATCCTGCTTGACAATTGTCAGCGTTCCCTCGCCATTCGAAGCGAAGACGAGGCCGGTCCCGGGGTCGTAGCGGACGGCGTCTGGACGGCTCCCGATCGGGACGGTCGCAACGACTTTTCCGTTCACGAAATCCGACACGACCATCACCTCATCGCAGACGCTGAACAGACGCTTTCCCTTCAGGTCGATGGCCAGTCCGCTCGGACCTTCGCCGGGCGCGATCGACCACCTCGTCTTGACTTCGAGCGTTTTGGCATCGAAGGCCACGACCTCGCTCTTGTCCTCGTTGTTGACGAAGATCGTGCCCTTGCCGTCTGTGACGGCAAACTCGGGTTTGCCGCCGATATCGACGGTCCCGACAACCTTATTTGTGGCCGCGTCGATGGCCGTCGCGTTCGCGGTCCGGCCGTTGAAGGTGAAGACGCGGTCCGAAAAAGCATCGTACATGACGGAGTCAGGATTCTGCCCGGATGAGGGGATTTCTTCCAGGACCTTGTGCGTTTTGAGGTCGAAGACAGAGACGCTGTTGCCGCGTCCGTTGGAGATGTAGCCGCGGTTTCTTTCCGGGGCGAAGGCCACGCCGTGGGCGCCTGTGAGGCCCGTGATGGCTTCTCCCTTGGCCCCCGTATCGACGTTCAGGATCTCGACGGCGCTGCTGTGCGTCACGTAGAGGAGGCGAGTTGAGGCGTCCAGGGCCATGTAATCCCAGCCCCCTTCTCCTCCGAGAACGTGTTTCTTGATAAGGTGATACCCGGCCGGCTGTGGAGCCTGAGCCGCCGCGAACCCCGCCGTCGTCACCGCCAAAAGAACGACCAGACCGACCCGATAAGCTCTCATGTTTGAATCTCCTTGCTTAGCATTGTACTCCGTTCTTGCGGCCGGGGCCATCCCCGCGGGGAAAGACCAGGGCCGTCCTGAAAACATCGGTCAACCTTGCCCCTTCTGGATCAAAGCCGGGCACCATCTCATTTCGTGCTGAAATACCAGACGAACTTGATCATCGCCACGGTCTTGTTCATCTGGATCCGCCCGCGGGGGTTGAGGGTATCGCCGAACTGGTTCAGGACAAAGTAGAGGTTTGCGCCCGGCTTGGGGATCCAGGTGACGCGGAAATTGAACAGGACCTCGTCGTCGTCGTTGTTCCACTGGGCGAAGACCGAGCCGAAGAGCTTCGGAGTCACCGAAAAGTTCATCCGGCCGACGACCTCATCGATGGCAAACCCGCCGGCGGGAAGTCTGATGTCGGTCCTCTGGTAGGCGAGGCTCGTGCCGAAATGCCTATTCATCTTCCAGGCCAGCTGGGCCTCCCATTCGGTGCTGGAACCGTCATAGAATTCGCCCCAGTTGACGGCTGCGTCGGCGACGACAGGCCGCCCCTCGAACGTTTCGATCTGGATCTCCGCCCGGTTCGTCCAATACCGCCCGGCCGGGATGACGAATCCTTGCCGGATCTCGAATTCCTCGGTCAGGTTCTCGGCGTTGCGCTGGATGTTGAACTCCATCCCGTCTCCGCTCTTCAAGAACAGCCCCAGCGGCCGGAATTCCATATAGACGGACTGCATTTCTCGAGTGATGTCGTCGATGTAATAGTCGAGTTCGATCGGCTTGATTTGGAGCTTTTGGACCCACGGCAGGAAATCCGGCCGGGGATTGATGCGCCATTTCGCCGAATAGATCTGGTAGCTCGTCCGGCCCAGGAAACCCACCTCCGGATTGAAGTTCTCCCCGGCCCGTTCCCAGGAGGCGCTGAGTTCGATCAAGTCGTTCGGGAAATCGAAAAACAGGCGTTGGGCGCTGCCGGTCGCGGCCTCGCGGTCGGACGTGTAGGTCGCCGCGAACGCGCCGCCGACCTCGAGATTCTTGTCACCGAAAAGGCTCGAAGTGGAATAGAGGGCATCGAAACCCCCGGTTCCGTTGAACCGCCCCGTTTGAGTAGAACCGATAGCCAGGATCCCGACAGAAGATTCCTTCAGGACGTCCTGCTTCCAGCGAATCAGGGAAAAATTCGTCGCCTCCGCGACGTCGGTTCTCGCGGTTTGGAGGACCATGACTCCGAGCGTCGAGCCGCCCATTTTGCCTAGGAAGCGGCCGCCCCCGATGATGGGCGTTTCCTGCCCTTGATAGAGCCCGATCCTGCGGCTGTAGTATGGCCTCGCGCGGCCCAAGGAAAAATCGAAAAAATTCTGAGCCTCGAGGAAAAACTGACGCTTTTCCGGGAAAGAGATGGAAAAGCGCGTCAGGTTGACGATCAGTTGGTCCGATTCGACCTGGCCGAAATCCGGATGGACCGTGAAATCCATTTTGATCGTCGGATTAACGAGGTAGCTAAAATCCAGTCCCAGGTCCCCCACCGTCTTCCCTGGACTCTCCCTCTGTTTTTCCGCGCCCGCTAGGGCATAGGGGCGGAACTCGAAGACTTTCATCCGGGTCAGTCCCTCCAGGCCTTCGAGGGCGCCCGCCCGATTGACTTGCCGGAGGTTGGCGTCCCGCGACCACCCCTGCCAGAGGACTTGCTCCCGCTTGTGACGGATATTCCTTTCGAAATTGATTCCCCAGGTCTGCTCATCCGCCGGGCTGAACTTCAGCGTAGAGAAGGGAACCCTTATCTCGGCGAACCAGCCCTGGTCCGTCCGTGATGCGGCGACATGCCAAACTCCGTTCCAGTCGGAGTTGCTCTTCCGGCCGTTATCCATGATCAGGGCGTCGTACTGAGCGCCGTTGGGGTTGATGACCAGGAAGTAGGCGTTTCGTCTGTCCGCGTACGTGTCGAGGACGATCTCGAAGTTGTCCTCGGTCTCGTAGTCAAAATCCCAGCTCATCTTCTGGGCGACGATCTTGTCCGGCTCGGCATCAAAGCACCAAACGCCGATATAGAGCTCGGTCCGGTTATAGAGGACGGCGACTTCGGTCCTCTCCGTCGCCGGCGCGTTCTCATCAAGCTCGCGCTGGGTAAAATTGGAGATATGTGGAGCTCTGGCCCATGCGGATTCGCCCAGCACTCCGTCCAGCTCGATCGCGGATTCGATCTTCAGGGCCCTGAGCGAGTCAGGCTGGCTGCGCTGGGCGAAAGACGAAAAGGGGGTGAGGAGGGCCACAACAAGCGCCGCCCAGATGGGAAGGTGTCTACGGTACGTCACGCTTTGTTCAGAGGCCCTATTTTATGATCTTCCCGCTGGGATCGACAGCCACGCCAATCTTTTGGCCGTCGACCTGGATTTGAAGCTCATAGCTCTTTCCCCCCTCGGTCGTCACTTCCGCCTTGAGGATCTTGTATCCGGGATAGGCCTTATCGAGGGCTTGAAGAACGGCGGCGGGCAGCGCTTCGGGAGCGATAGCTTCCTCGATCTCGAAGACCTTGCCGTCGGCCGTATAAAGCAGGTTACGGTTTATCTCTCCGTCGACGCTTTCGATCTCGTAATAGGTCACTCCGTTTTCTGTCTCCTTGTCCGTGCCCTTGATCACGGCCTGAGGATAAGCCGTCTTGAAGGCCTCGAGGACCGCGGCGGGGAGGATCTTGAGGTCCACAACGGCGCGCGCCCCGGCCTCTCCCTCTTCCGCTTGTTCATTTTCCTCTGCTTCTTCTTCGTTCTCTTCCGCTTCTTCGGATTCCGCTTTTTCGACAGCTTCACCCTGGGCTTTTATGCCGGCGTTCGCCTGTTCCGCCTCTTCAACCCGCTCTTTGCAGCCGACCGCAAAGAGAAAAACCACCGCGACCAACATGACCAATAGATTTCGCAATTTCATAAAAACTCTCCTTTCTTAGAGATATGCTTATTGAAATTTTTTTTGACGGATTTAGCCATGGGAAAAACGAGACGGAACGTACTGCCTTGACTCTCCCGGGTCTCCAATTCGATCCGGCCACCGTTCGCTTCCACCGCCCACTTGGCGATGGAGAGGCCCAGCCCCGCTCCGCCGTCTTGGCCGGGCCGGTCCTTTTCGACCCGATAGAACCTGTCGAAAATCTGGCTCTTATGCTCGGCGGCGATACCTGGTCCCGTATCCGTGACTTCGATCAGGAAATCGTTTCCCCGCATCTTCGACCCAACGGTGACCGTCCCCGACCGGGAAGTGTACTTGATGGCGTTATCCAGGAGATTGACCAGGGCCAGACGCACCAGGGCCTCGTCGACCCGGACAATCGCCGGCCCCTCCAGAGCCATTGTCAATATCTGCTCCTTTTCTTCCGCCAGGGGTTTCATGTCCTCGACCGCTCGCTCGACGAGGCGAGCCAAATCCGTCTCTATCAGCCGGAAGGGGACACGGCCGCTGTCCGCTCGGGTCAGGGTCAGCAGGTTTTCGATGAGGCGGGTCAACCGGCTGACGTCCTCGAGCATGCTCCCGATGCGATCCCGGTAGGCGGCCGCATCCAAGTTTTCCTGAAGGGCGACTTCTCCGACACTTTTAATAACCGTAAGAGGTGTCCTCAATTCGTGGGAGGCGTCGGCTGTGAATCGCCGCAGCCGTTCGAAGGCCTCCTCCAAGCGGGACAACATATGATTGATAACCCGCGCCAACCGGCCGAACTCGTCCCTCGGATTTTCAACGGGGAGCCGATCGGACAGGCTTTCGGCGGAGATCTTCTCGGCCCTGGCCGTGATGGCCGCAACGGGTCGTAAAAGCCGGCCGGCCATCACGAATCCGCCGATCGCGGCCAGCGCCAGGGCGATGGGGAGGGCGAGCATCAGGATGACAGCCAGTGTTTGGAGAGTGCTCCGTACGGGTTCCTCGTCCACGGCCGCCGTCAGGAGGACGTCGGGCGCCAGGAGGCCCGTTTTCAGGAGAAACCTTGCCCCGGAAGCGGAAGGGACGGTCCGGTTTCCCGCCACCGGAAGCGTCGTCGAGAGCGGAAGACCGGCCTTCTGATAAGCGGGTGTCCGATAAAGAAGAGTCCCGGCTTTAACGATCTGGACAATTTTCGCGGAATTCTCGGCCTCGGCCTCCAGCGTCTCGCTGGGGTCCTCGGAAAAATCCTGGAAAAAGGCCTTGAAATCGCTCTCCAACTGCCGGTTGAGCTGGCGATAGAGGCCGGCCCTGACGAAGAAAAAGACAAACAGAGAAAGGACGAGGACGGTGCCGGCCAGCACCAGCGAATACCAGAGGGTCAGCCGGAGACGGACACTCGAGGACTGCGGGCTCATGAGTCCTTCTCCGACAGGATGAACCCCACGCCGCGGACTGTATGCAGCAACTTCTTTGTGAACGGTTCGTCGATCTTTTTCCGGAGGCGGCCGATATGGACGTCGATCACATTGTCCAAAGGCGTCGCCCTCTCGGTCTCCTTCCAGACCTCCTTGGCCAGCATTTCGCGGGTCACGACGTGGCCTTGATTCCTCAGGAGGTATTCCAGGATTTCAAATTCCATGGTCGTCAGCGGGACGGCCTGTTGGCCGCGGACGACGGAGCGCCTGACCAGGTCCATCTCCAGGTTGCCGACTTTCAGCCTCGAAACCTGGTCGCTCCGGCCTCTCCTCAGCAGGGCCCTGATCCGAGCCGCGAGCTCGGGGAAAGCAAACGGCTTGACGAGGTAATCATCGGCCCCCAGGTCCAGTCCGAGAATCTTATCGTCGAGCGTATCCCTGGCCGTGAGGATCAGGACCGGCGTCTGATTGTTGGTCCGGCGAAGTGTCCGGAGGATCTCCAGCCCATTCCGCCCGGGAAGCATGAGGTCGAGGATGATCAGGTCGAATCCCTTCGAAGCGAGCAGGTAGAAGCCTTCTTCTCCTGTCAGGGCGACCTGGACATGGTAATGCTCGGATTCCAGGCCTTTTTGAAGGGCCTGGGCGACTTTCTTTTCGTCCTCGATGATCAGGATGTTCAAAAAAAGGGCCTCACACCGACGAGAATGCTATCACTCCCCCGGAGATTCCGCTACTGAACTTTTCCTGAAGAAGTATTCAGACATCCGGCGGGGCCCCAATAAAATAACGGCAGGCTTTCTGCTTCGGAGGCTCGGGTACCTTATGCCACCGGTTCAAAACGCGCCTGGAAGAAACGCAGCTGCTTCGGCTCGAAAACGAACTTGTATCCGGGAATCTGATCCCGCCGCTGGTACAGGTTGATGATCCCCTCGGCTGCGTAATCAAGATGGCTCTGTGTATAGACGCGTCTGGGGATCGTCAGTCGAACAAGTTCCAGCTTGGGCAGGCGGTTCAGACCGGTGACCGGATCGCGTCCGGCGCTGACATTGCCGCGTTCCATGGCGCGGACGCCTGTTTCCACATAGATGGCCGCGGAAAGCGCCAGGGCGGGAAACTGATCCTGGTCGAGATGAGGGAGGAATCGTTTGGCGTCGAGGAAGATGGCATGCCCTCCATGAGGGATCACATGGGGAACTCCGCCCTGGGTCAGCAATTCGCCGAGATAGTTGGTCTGCTCGACCCGATATCGGATGTAGTCATCGCTGACGACGGATTCCCTGATGCCCTGGGCCAGCGCCGCCATATCACGGCCGCTCATCCCGCCATAGGTATGCAGCCCCTCATAAACAACGACCTCCGCCTTGGCCTTCACAAAGAAGTCCTCGTCATTCATCGCCAGGAATCCACCGATGTTGACTAGGCAGTCCTTCTTGGCGGAGCAGGTGCAGCCGTCTGTATAGGAACAGATTTCTTTGACAATGCGCTTGATCGGCCAGTCGGCGTAGCCGTCCTCACGCTGCTGAATGAAGTAGGCGTTTTCGACGGTGCGGGTGTTATCGAGCATGATCTTGATACCGTATTTGTCGCAGAATGCCCTCAACTCCTGAGCGTTGGCGATCGAGATCGGCTGTCCGCCGGCCATATTGACACACGTTTCATAACTGATGTAGGGGATCTTCTCGGCGCCGACTTCGTCGACCAGTTTCTGCATCTTGCCGATATCCACATTGCCTTTGAACGGGTGCGGGCTTGACGGGTCGTGGGCTTCGTCGATAATGACATCGACAAAGGTTCCGCCGGCCAGCTCCTGATGAAGACGCGTGGTCGTGAAGTACATATTGCCGGGAACAGTGTCGCCCTTTTTGATCAACAGCTTCGACATGATGTGTTCCGCGGCTCGTCCCTGATGGGTCGGTACGAAGTATCTGTAGCCGAACACATCTCTGACCGCGGCCTCGAGATCATAGAAGTTGCGACTGCCGGCATAGGCCTCGTCGCCCATTTGAAGCGCCGCCCATTGCGCATCGCTCATGGCACTGGTGCCGCTGTCGGTCAACAGATCGATGAAGACATCTTCACTGCGCAGCAGGAAGGTGTTGTAGCCCGCTTCTTTGATGGCCTGTTCCCGATACTCCCGGGTCGTCATTCTGATCGGCTCGACCGTCTTGATTTTAAAAGGCTCCGGAACATATTTCATAAATCCTCCTCCTTGCCCGGAGCGTACTCACGCTGGAACCGGGCAGAATTAATAAGTTATACAGGGCTGTTGTCGACATGATATAAAAGACAACGGCGGGATTTCAAATGATTTCTGACCGAACACGTCATCGTCCACCGCCTCGAGACTCCAGAAAGGACACGGGCGCCCTGCCGGACTGGGTGCAAGGCAGGATCGATTCCCATCTTTCCTGACTCTCGCGAGACAATCACTCCTCTTGGATCGTCAAATTGGATGGAGCCAGGGGACTTGACAGGAAGACGAGGTTGCGCCACAATGGAACCATATTACAACCAAAAGGTAACCGAAATGGGAACGACGATTACGGTTAAGAATATCCCTTCCGAGCTCTATGAGCGGCTTAAATTCAGCGCCGCGCTGCACCATAGGAGCATGAATTCTGAGATTATAGCGTTGATGGAAGAAAACCTGGCCGCGAAAAAGCGGAAACCCGAGGATTTTCTGGCGACCGCGAGAGCTCTCAGGAAAAAGGTTGGGCGTTACGGACTGAAAAAGGAATTCATCGACAGGGCCAAGCGGGAAGGACGGCCGTGATCGTCGTCGATACGAACCTGCTGGTCTATTTTTATCTCCGAAGTGAACATTCCGAACGGGCCGAAAAGGCCTACTCCAAGGATCCCAGCTGGGTTTCCCCTTTGCTCTGGCGGAGCGAATTCTTGAACGTGCTGACGGCCGGCTTCAGAAAAGGCCTTGTCGACTTCGAAACGGCCGTCGAAATCATCGGAGAAGCGGAGCTTCTTATGGAAGGCGGCGAATATTCGGTCGGTTCCCTGGATATTCTCAAACTGGCCGCCGGAAGCCGCTGTTCCGCGTACGACTGCGAATTTGTAGCGCTGGCCAACGAACTCAACATCCCCCTGGTGACAACGGACAAACAAATCCTAGCTGACTTCCCTGAAACCGCGGTGCACCTCGATGAATACGCGGGCACGGCTTAGAGGTGTATTTTGTGACTTCATATAGAAGAGCGGCGCCGTCATTTTTCATGTTGACATCCTCGCCTATCAGATTTTATCATCCTTGACGATGGGAGAAGGGAACAGAAGCGCAGGGACCATGAAGGCGGCCGTCTGGTACAACAACCAGGACATCCGCATAGAAGAGGTGCCTTTGCGCCGGCCGGATCCCCGGGAAATGCTGGTCAAGGTGATCTCCTGCGGCATCTGCGGGAGTGACATCGTCGAATGGTACAGAATGCCGCGAGCGCCCCTCGTCCAGGGGCATGAGCTCGGGGCCGAGGTGGTCGAAGTCGGCCCTTCAGTCGAGCGCTTCAAACCGGGGGACAGGGTTTTTATCGCCCCGAAGGTCCCCTGCATGAATTGCGGCTACTGCTGCGCCGGGCATTTCCCTCAGTGCTCGGAGGTCAAGGAGAGACTGCCGGGCGGCTTCGCCGAATTCATCCTCGTACCCGAACTGCTGGTTGAAAAAGGAACCTATCATCTGCCCGATTCGATCTCCTGTGACCAAGCCACCTTCATCGAACCTCTGGCCTGTGTTGTCAGGGCGCAAAGACTGGCCGGGTTGGCGGGCGGGCAGAGCCTCCTCATCCTGGGGAGCGGGATGTCGGGACTGCTCCAGGTGAAGCTGGCCAAAACGAAAGAATGTCGGGTCGTAGCGACCGACATCAACCCACAAAGGCTAGCTCTGGCGGAGGAGTATGGCGCGGACCTGACCATTCTGTCGACAGACGACGTCCCGGGCGGTCTGGTCAAACATCTGGGTAAGAAGGCCGATGTGGTCATCCTGGGCACATCGGCGATGTCCGCGGTGGAGCAGGCCTGGGCCTCCGTTGACAAGGGCGGCGCCGTTATTTTTTTTGCCGTCCCCGGGCCGGAGAAGCGCGTCGTCATCCCGATCAACGATTTCTGGACAAAGGAGGTCCGCATCCTCACCTCCTACTATTGCGGTCCTCCGGACATCCAGGAAGCCTTGAGTCTCCTGGCCGACCGGACCGTCGAAGTGGATTCTCTGATCACCCACAGGCTCCCTCTGCAGGATGTCTCCCGGGGGTTCCGGATGGTGATCGAAGGACAAGAAGCCCTCAAGGTTATCATCAAGCCCCATCAAGGAAGCTGAGCAGGCCCTCAGCTCTTCTTAATAATCACTCTTTTTGTGTCCGTTCCGCCGTGCTTGGACTTGACCGTGAACTCCACCCAGCCTTGCGATCCCTCCAGCTTCGCAAGCACACAGAACCGCCGGCTGTCTTTGCCCTTAAGCCTGAACTCCGCCCCTTTCGTGGAGACGACCTCGCTCCAGGCTTCCGGGTCGAGCGGATCAACGAGCGTCTTGGCCTCGGGGATATCGACGATAGTGATATTGTCGGAGGCCTTGACGTTGATCACGTCCTTCACGTCTCTCTTGAGCTCGACCGCCCGGTCGGAGCTGGTCGGATAAACCCGGTCGTTCTTGATCACGACTTCGACCCAGCAGAGGTCGTCGGTCGCCGGGACCGTTTTGACGTCATCGATCTTCACCCGGGGAAACTGGCTGGCGCAGTAGAGGACGAACTGGGTGTTCCGGAGGGCTTCCTCCTCCATATAGCGGGCTGGAGGAGTTCGCTGGATATGCTTCTTGGCTGTGCCGCCGACCCAGATCTCTCCCAGGTCCGGGTGGTCGATGCGGTGTGGCAATATCCAACCTTCTCCGGTCAGTTCGAGGTCGATCCACTTGAGGTATTCCTCGTCGGACACCCGGCCGTCGCCGTCCTCGTCGGCTTCGAGGACCGGCCTCCCCCAGAGCTCGATCAGATAGCTGTATGCTCCCAGCATGTAATAGGTGGCCGCGTGGGCCTGGCCGCTGAGCCCCCCGATGACGGGGCGGTATTCCTTGAGCAGCCGTGCGCCCACGGTGACGATATCCGTCTGGACGTCGAGGTCGTGCTGGTATTTCGGGTCGACCTGGCGGTCGAAGAGCTGGGCGTATTTGTTCGTCTTTCTCATCTCTTCCAGGCGCTGGCTGAACATCTGCTGCCTTCGTTGGCTCAGCTCAGGCGACTGGTTCCGAGGCCTGTCCTCGGGAGGCGCTTGGAACATGATCAGACGCCCGGTGTTGTGGTAGTGGAAGCTGGCGAAGATATTGGGGTGGGCCAGCTGGAACTCGAAGACGTTGCGGCATTCGGGCTCGGACATGGGATAGGGATTGCCTGCTTCGAGGCTCCAGCCGTAAGGGAAATTGCGGTTGGGGTCGGGGCCGCCGACATCGTCCTCGTTGATCCGGCCGTCGCCATCGTTGTCAAATCCTTCGGCCCCAAACCGGCGGAACCGCTGGACGTCTTCCTTCTCGTCGGCGATGGGCACAAACTGTCGCCGGTCGGGCGAAAGCTTGAACTCCCCTTTCGGGCCCTCGATGTACATCACCGAGAGCTCTCCGTCCCCGTCCACGTCCTCGGTCTGGTCTTCGTCGTAGAGGCCGTCGCCGTCGTTGTCCTCGGGCCGGTAGGGCTCGCGGGGGTTGTTCGGCGTGTTCGGGAAGCTGACGAAGGATTCGTTGGCGTCGACGTTGAGACCGGGAAGGATGTAAAAGGTGATGTTGTCGACCAAGTCATGAACGTAGCTGTCGTAGTCATATCTCGTCAACAGATACCACATCAGGTAGAGGGAGCAGGTAATTCCGTTGACCTCGTTGCCGTGGATCGCCCCGTCCACCCACATGGCCGGTTTGTCCTCGTGCTTACCCGTGGATTTGGCGGTGATGGTGATGAGGAACTGGTCACGTCCCATCCGGCTTCTCCCGATACTCTGGATATCGGCCAGATTCGTGTATTGCTTCTGGATATCGTGCATGATTTTGGTCCATTCGGCATAGGAGTAGTAATGTTTCCAGCTGATCGGAAAATCCATCTCGCCGTGATATCCGCCCGGGCTCTTCTGTAACTTTTTCTGGGCCAGGGCCGGAAGACCAACTAAGGTCCCGGTTATAAAGACGGCCAGGACGACGGCCGCGAGTCTCTTCAATATTTTCGTTTTTTTCATCGCCGCCTCCTCTATTGAACCTCAAGGCTTTTTACAGAAGTGCCGCCTTTCTGAGAGCTCAGGACAAGCTTCAGGGGCGGGCTCCCCTCAATAGCGACCAGCCATCTGACCTGGCGCTTGGCGCCGCCCTCCTTAACCTCCGTAGGACCGGCCTCCGGCCGCCGCCTTCCCGGCAGCGGATATCCGGGCGGCATGAACATCATCCTTTCCGTCGTCTGCCTATCGACCGAATCAGGCCCGCCTCCCACATATCCAGGGATCTTCATCGCTCCATCGATGACCCCGAGCTTTTGATAGGGAGTCCCCTGGAGGTGGCTGATCTTAGCGCGGTCTCCGATCAGCCAGACGACGTCCTCACGGTTTCCCGGAAGCTGGGCGCCCCGGGCGACATGGGTGGCCAACGAACCCTTATTTTCGATGGTCGCCGTGACCTCGACGATCCGGTAGCGGTCCTTCTTCCCTTTCCCTTTCTTGATCGTGACCTCGTCCCCGCTCAGAGAGGCCCCAACCTCGCTGGCGCTGTTGGCAGAATAGAGGACCCTGGCCTTCGCCTCGGTGATGACCACTTCGGGGAGAAGGGTGGCCCGGAAGAGCTCGAACCGCCAGTGCTTGTCGCAGACGTCGACGAGCGGCTCACCGGGAAGGGCGTTGCCGTGGTACTTCGGGATCCAGCCGCCGATCTCGCCCTCACCCAGCTCGGGATGACGGAATTTCTGCCAGGGGACAAAAAACTTCCCCCCGTATTTTTCATCCTGGTATTTGAGGAGGGCGCGTTCCCGCTCCTGCCGGGCGCCCTCCCCCTCGGACCGCGGGAAATCCTTGATGTTCTGCTGCGGATTCCAGAGCTCGGTGGTGATCGAATAGATGCCGTATTGCAGATAAGCCCAATCCGTAGCCATCCCGTAGCCGTAGCGTCTGTCTCTTTCCTCGTCGTAGCTGACCTTCCAGCCATAGGGAAGCTCGTACCCGCGGCTGGCGGCGGACTTGTTCTTGGAAGTCTTTTTCAGCTCCTCCCTGGATTTTTCAAGCAAGGAGGGATCTTTCCAGACCTCGGGCACCTCCTCGCCGATCGTCTCCAGGTATTTTTTCCCCATGATGAAATCGAAGACGGCCACGTCCTTGGGGTGGAGGCGGGAATGAGGAGAGGTGCCTAAGGGCCTGTAAGTGAAACCTCCCGAGGTATGATAGAACTGGGACATCAGGATGTTGGTGTGGTTGGTGAAAAATTCGGCCACGGCGTGGACTTCGGGAGCGGAGGTGGGATAGTCGCCCGAACCTCCCGGCAGACCGTCATCGGTGAACCAGACCTCGGGAAAGTTACGGTTGAGATCGATGCCGCTCTCGGGATCTTCTCCCCTTTTTTTGTCGCCATCGTTGTCCTTATCTTCGGTGATCACCGAATAGCGTGGTTTGGTTGTATTTTCGTCCCGACGGAGACGGACCGTCAGCCGCGGCTCGATATCGTCAATCACGTATTGCCCCTCGGGGTCCGGATAGCGGAACTGGGTGATGTGACCGTCGCCGTTAAGGTCGTCAGGCCCGTCCTCGTTGATCTTCCCGTCCCCGTCGTCGTCCTTCATCAGGCTGTTCTGCCGCTGGGAGATGCCTTTTTCCAGGGTGTTGAAGAGTCCGTCGGGGTTGATCACCGGGCAGATATAGAATGATTTGTTGTCAACGAGAGCGGTGACCTCTTTGTCCGAACCATACCCTGAGACGAGCTTGTCGATGATGTAAAGACAGACCTCGGTTCCGGTGAATTCGTTCCCGTGGATGGCTCCGGAGATCCAGTGGCCCGGCTTTCCCTGGTCGGGGGTCATCGCCATAACATTCTGGACGTTTTCTCCGCGCCTGTGCCGCAACTCGACGTGGGCGTCGATGGTCGTTCCCGTTTTCCGGTTGGAGACGACCAGCACGTAGATCGACCGCCCCAGGTTGCTCTTCCCGATCTCCAGCAGCCTGGTGATTTCCGGATAGGCGGCCGCCACGTCCTGGAGGTATTTTGCGGTGTTTGTATAGTCGTGATAATCATCGAACCGGATGGGGACTTTCTGGGCCGCAAAGGCCATTGACGCAAGCAGCAGAAAGAAGAGGCTCAAGAATATCACCGGCCGCACGGCCAGCCTGGATTTAAATTTTGTCATGCGGGACCTCCTCTCGGGTGTCGATATTTTTAGTCCTCATTTTATAAAATTGGCGGCGGCAATGACAAACCCATATTTTTTTTATTCCCATCCGCAGGCTCTCTCAAACTTGACTTCGCCT
>JBAQGA010000014.1:0-5485 GCA_049287565.1 Candidatus Aminicenantales bacterium | reverse complement strand
ACGCTCCTGATAAGCG
Source organism: Candidatus Aminicenantales bacterium (assembly GCA_049287565.1). GTDB lineage: Bacteria > Acidobacteriota > Aminicenantia > Aminicenantales > UBA8522 > UBA8522. The sequence goes on along the minus strand of JBAQGA010000014.1, from coordinate 5,469 downwards.
AGCTGGGGCGGGGGAGGCCTTTCCGCCACAAAGGTCAGCTTGAGGTGGTCGATAATCCTGTCCACCACGGCATAGTCGGTGATAAAAGCGATGACCTTCATCGTGCCGCCGTATCGAGGGCAGACCATCGGGTCAACGTCATAGACTTTACGGATCATCTCGGCCCAGCCGTTGGAAGGGATAGGGCGGAGCTCCTCCTCCATAATTAGGAGAGGGGCAGCGGCTAGACCAGCCTTCCTGATCTTCCCCCGATGCGCGTTGGCGTAGAGGCCGTAGTACCGGACAGTGACCCGTATTCATCGATTTCGGAGGGCACCCTGATCATCACCTGCAAGAAAAACAAAGTGAATCTGCTGCTGAAGAAACTGGCCGGGAAGAATATTCCAGCCTCGGTGGTCGGCGAGGTCATCCCGCAGAGCAAAGGGATCATCCTGGTCGAGCAGGGGAGAGAACGGCCGCTCGAGCACCCCCGCGTTGATCCCTTCTGGGCGGCCTTTGCCCGGGCGCTTAAGGGGGAATAACAGGCCTTTCCCTCAGCCCTATTTTGCGGCTTCGAGCATCAACTTCCCCACACTCTGTGCGTTGCTGCCGAATTCGTGCAGCATCGCCCTGAAGGTCATGGGCGGAGTGAGCTTCATCGCTCCGAGCTTAAGGGCGAATTCAACGCCGTCCGGTCCGTGAGCAATCAGCGATCCCTCGCCCAGCGAGTCCTGACTGTCTGCATGCTTGACTTCACGAAAGCCGTCCTCATGATTGTAGATTCCATAGCTCACCGTGGGAAAGGATTGGCCGGAGTCGGTTAAAACGCCGACGGGGATATCGACCATGATTTCGTTCCCCTTGTAGTACTCGGGTTCAAAGCCTTCGACAGGTACCTTGCCGGTCTGCGGGTTGTTGTCGGTATCGAAAAAGAGATAGCCGATGTAGCCTCCCGCGCGATGTTTCCTGAAGCGTTCTTCGATAGTCGGAGAAATCCGCATAAAAACATAGAGGTACTGAGCGTCGTTCTTGAAATAGACCTGCTTGATATCGATAAAGGAATCATCATTAAAAGGAAGTCCCGCCGCTCCTCCTTCCGCCCATAATGGCTCGATCCCGGCCCAATCTTCGGCCTTCCCGTCCAGTTTAAAGAGCAGCGGAATTGCGGGCGCTGTTTCCGCCCCCTGGAATTTGATCTGGACCCCTTCCGAAGGGATCTCCATCGATTCGGCCTTCTCTGATTTTTTGCAGGAAAACGAAACGATAACAAAGACCGCAGCCAATACCGCTAATAATCTTGTTTTGCTCATTGGTTTCCTCCTTTCTTTTATAAAATCTCTTTTAGTGACTGTCTTGTCAAATGTCGCAAGGGTGTTGACGGGGCATTCCGAAGGGTATATGAATTGGCCGCGAGATGAAAAAGCGGATTCTGTTTATCTGCACGTCCAACAGCGCCAGGTCCCAGATGGCCGAGGCGCTGGTGAACCACGATTTAGGGAAGCATTTCGAAGCCTATTCGGCCGGGACCGATCCGGAACCGCCCCATCCTTTGGCCATCCGAGTCCTTGCCGAGATCGGCATCGACCACAGCGCGGCGAATAGCAAAAATATGGATGAATTCGCCGATCAGGCGTTTGATTTTGTGATCACTCTCTGCGACTCTGCCAATGAGGCCTGTCCTCTTTTTTTGGGTGGTGTGCGCCGGGCCCATCTCGGGTTCGATGACCCAGCCAAGGCGGAAGGCACGGAGGAGGAAAGACTGGCCGTCTTCCGCCGGGTCAGGGACGAGATCCGCGCTCGGATTGAAGCCCTCCTGACGCAAGGCCGGTGAAACTGGAACCCGACATGGCCGTCAAGAAGACGCCATCCCTGAAGCCTCTTCTGGCCCATTTCCTGAATCTTTGTCGTTGCCGTGCCAGAGGAGTCTATCGCCCCCGCCATGGCGGGAAAATGGCCTCAAGAAACAGGCCAAGGTCACGGAATTGACCACATCTCCCTGAACGAAGGGGAGGAGCTCAGGCTTGGAGAGCCGGATCAGGCGGGAAAACGTCAACCGGAGTTACCGCCCGATGGAGAAAAATGGAAACGGGAGGGAGCCACTGCCGGCGGACGGGAGAAGCGCTCAATCCCTGTAGAGGGACTCGATGACGTCGGCGTATTTCTGCTCGATGATGTTGCGTTTGACTTTGAGTGTGGGCGTCACCTCGCCCGCGCCGATCTCGAAATCCCGGTCGAGGACGGCGATCTTGCCCAGAGGGCGTCTACGTGTATAATGAGAATGCATTCGCAATAGCATAAGTGCTAATCTGATGGGAGAAGATATCTTTCATGAAAAGGTGATCCACTCGATCGTCTATGGCTATGGCTTAATATGTGAATCTTGGAATCCAACATGAGACGATTCTACGTTATCGCAGGCCGGGGTCTTTGCATAACGGCGGCGTTGTTTGTGGCCTTGTCGCCCGTATTTAGCGGTCTGCACCTCGCCTCGTGCAACCACGAACATGCACCCTGTGCGCATTACTGCTGTCAGAGCGATAAGCATGATTCCGACGGTTCGGGAAGCTTCTGGACGCTACTAAGCGGTTCACAAAACCAGAGAGGCCAGGGACATGACCCGGCCACCTGCCCGATTTGCCAAGCCTTCGCTCAACTGATGCAGGGCGCGCACGTAATCCCACCACTGGCCACGCTGACCTCTCCAGAAACATACCTCTCGGTGTCGTGTCCAGATCGCAATATCCCCAATATATTCTTCTTCTCAATCGGCTCCCCCCGCGCTCCTCCTGCTGATTGAATCACCTGTCATTTCTGATGCGCCTGATATCCGATTGAATTTCTCTCACTAGCTAGCGGAAAAAAGCCGTCGGAGCAGGACCCAACGATTCCATAAAAACATGAGGAAGAGACATGATTACTTTGAGATGCGCATTATTGGCAGCATCGATTACCATATTATTATCAACAAGTGCTTCGCTTGCAGCTGAAGAAACTACGACTGTCAAGGGAACAGTAGTCATCCAGAAAGACGACGCCGGCAAAGTCACAATAGTCCTAATAACCAAGCAAGATCGAAGATACGTGCTGTTGCCGGAAGAGATATATGCATTACTTGAGAAATTTAATGAAAAGCCCATCGAGGTGACTGGAACTCTGGCCACGAGGGATGGAAACGAAACGCTAACGGTTATTTCATATCGAGAGGTTAGGCCAAAAGATGCTTCCCAGGAACCAGAGAAAATGGAGGCAGACCGGTTCGTTTTAGTGTTGGAACCCATAGTTGTGACTGGATCGGCAGAGTCGGACGACAAGCAGAAGATCGAAAGCCGTACCTTGAAAACCCACAAGGTCGTTGACCTCGCTGAAATCCTGTCGGACGAGCTAGTCGAAGCGCAGATGATACGCAAGGGCGGCTACGGCAACGAGATCTCTATGCGCGGCTTCGGCCAGGAAAATATGAAAGTGCTGCTAGACGGCGGTATCCTTGAGGGTGCTTGCGGTAGCCGCAAAGACCCGTCACTTTCCCACATCAACATGCTGACGGTTCAGAAGCTGGTCATTCAGGAGGGGCCCTTTGATGTCACCAAACCGGGCTGCCTGGGGGGCTACGTGGACGTGATCACAAAGAAGCCGAAGCCCGGATTTGATGGCGAGATACTTGGAAAGGCAGGAAGCTACGGTTTTCACAGCGGTGGCTTCATAACCAGCGGCGGCAATGACAAGGTACAGGGCCTTCTCGGATACAACTTTTCCGAGTCCGGCCAGTACAAGGACGGTGGCGGAGACAGGCTTTGGGAAGTGCGCGAGGGGCTGGCCGCCCCTTACAACTCCGATGGGCGCGACGCCAAGGCGTTCCAGAAGCACGACGTATGGGGCAAGCTGCAGTTCACTCCCAACGAGCAGCACACCATTCTGCTGGAACACACCTATGGTAAAGCGGAGGACATTCTTACGCCCCGAGTCGTGTTTGATACGGATGAGGAGATTACCAACCTGACCAAGGCAAGCTGGGAGATGTGCGACCTTGGCAACCTATCGAAAAAGCTGACCGTCTCGTTCTATCGGAACGAGGCGGATCACTACCCGTTCCAGGACTTCCGCGCCGTGGCCGTGCCCAAGAATAACAAGGTCGAGTCGGTTATTACCGGCGGCGGTATTCAGAATGTGACTGAGACGGATTTCGCAGCCTTCACCTTTGGGTTTGATATGTACCACCGGGACTGGTGGGGCGATGTCTACAACAGGCAAACGGGGGCTATGATCAATGACAACCTTATTCCTTCGGTCAAGAGCCTCAACGCAGGGGGCTACTTCCGGGCGGATAAGGTTTTTAAAAAATGGTTGTTGAGCGTGGGCTTGCGGTACGACCGCTTCCAACAGGAAGCGGACGAAGAACTCGTGTATACCAGCACCATCACAGACGAGAACCGCCAGGTCGATCATCTTCTCGGCGGGCATGTATCGGCCGAGTATTTTCTTACTGGTGATGCCATGATCTTTGGCGGCGTCGGACGCAGCTATCGGACGCCGACATCTTGTGAGCGGTACATACAGGGTAGCCCCACCTTCTTCGGCAACCCCAAGCTTGAGCCGACGGCCAACACGGAATTCGACTTAGGCCTTAATTACAAGCGCGGGCGCTGGACGTTTCAGGCCAAAGGGTTCTACTCCGATCTCGAAAACTACATTTACCAGGAGAACAACGTCGCGCGGTACCAGAGCTACACGAACATAGACGCACATATTTACGGAGCCGACATGAAGGCCGGTGTCGATCTGGTGCACGGGCTCTCCCTGGAGGGAGGGGTCGCCTACCAGCGCGGGCGCAAGGACAGCCATCCGGACAACAACAACGATGATGATCTCGGCCAGATAGCGCCGCTCAAGAGTCGGCTGGCCCTGAACTACAACGACGAAAAGCCTTTCGACCAGGAGGAAGCAGCGCTTTTCGGAAGCCTTGAATGGCTCCACTCCAATGCCGCCAACGACAATGACGTGGACGCGGGCGAAAAGCGCCTCCCGGCATGGGGCATCATGAACTTGCGGGGGGGCTACCGTTTCAAGTCCTTCGCGCTCAATGTCAGTGTAGACAACATATTCGACCGCAAATACACAGTGGCCAATTCATACGAGTGGGACGTGATTGGCGGCTCGGGGGCCAACCCCGCCATTGTGAACGAGCCAGGCCGTTTCTACTATTTAAGCCTCTGTTTTTCCTATTAGGAATCACATCCTTCCTTTGCGGGAGGCCGCGGAGGGGGATCGCCGTGGATACCGGCGCCGGGGCGGGATGAACCGGCCGTCGAGAATGGCCGTTGGAGCCCGCCCGACACCACCCGAAGGTGATGTCGTCGGCACCCAATTTATAGGTAACATGATGATGTGATGCACCTCCTCGGGGAGTTTGATAGACTCCCCGTTGGAAACTTTTATCAGGAGGTGCACAGATGAATTATGTCGGGATTGACCATCATCGTCAATACTCTCATC
>JBAQGA010000013.1:0-1581 GCA_049287565.1 Candidatus Aminicenantales bacterium | reverse complement strand
CCGGTGGAATCGGCCAGTGAGCGATACGGACGAAAGTCATCCAGATAAACGAGGAGAAAAGAATAATAACAACCCTTGACACTCGCAGCGCTTTCATACATGCGAGGAACGCAGTGACGAAGCAATCTCAGTGGCTCGCAACGACGCGTATCACCTGCAATCGCATTCATAATAATTGGGGGAGGAGGGTGGGGCGTCAGATTTTCAAGACAATTTTGTTCCGTGTCAGGACCCAAGTGAGGAAGAGGACGAGTCCCGTCATCGCGGCGGCATTCAGGATTCCAGGCAGTCCGCCCCTCTCCCAGTACGGCCAGAATATCCGCGAGACATCGGTTCCGGACAGGGAAGAGGCGAACCCGAATACCGGCCCGATGATGCTGGGCAGAATATAGGCCAACAGGGGGTTGGCGCCGACCGGCCGGAGAAACGAGGCCCAACGTCTGACCCGGCGTACGTCCATGAGCCAATAAAAAATCATCAGCAGCAGGCAGCAGATCCCCGCGGTGGCCAGGCAGTAAGACTCCGTGCCCTGGATTTTGTTGAAGCCATGGAGCGGCCGGAGGATAAAACCGGAGGCGAGGAGTCCGGCTCCAAAGACGGTCATTAACCCGATCCGGTTTCTCGGTGTCATCGCCGCCGCCTGCGGCCGGAACAGCGTCCCCACGAGCATCCCCGCCGTGACGATGGCCGCGTGCGAGCCGAAGACATTGCCGATCTGGACAAAATCATCGACCGCCTTGAGAAAATCGAGCGCGCCATGACGGGCGCCGATGTAGAGCGCGACCATGAACCCGAGCGCTCCCAGGAGCGCCGTTCGGTTTCCTCTGACGAGAAGGTAGAGCAAACTTCCCGCTAAATACGTCCAACCGATCATCCCCAAGATTCCCCACCAGGAATGGCGCAGCCAGGAAACGGAGCCGTCCGCATTCTGAACGCGGAAGATGATGATCAGGCCGACGATGAGGACCGCGGCCGCGATCTTCAGGCCGAGATAGAGGCGCTTTTTCGAGCGGGTCGTCGCCTCGGGGTAGACCGTCCAGAGTAGGATCGTCGCCAGGAGAGCGAGGAAATACCAGAGGTCCCGGCTCATTCCCGTCGCCGCCGCCGAAAAACGGTTCTCGTTGACGAACAGAACTCCCAGGAAGAGGAGTCCCGCCGTCCGGAAAAGGATCCGCCTAAGGATCTGCCAGAGCGATTCGCCGAGAGCGATCCTTTTTTCGAGGGAGAGCGGGATCGCGACACCGACGATGAACAGAAATCCGGGGAAGACGACGTCGGTCAGGGTGAACGTATCCATCTCGGCCGTGGCGTGCCGAAGGAAGAAGGGGATCCCGGACATCCCGGCGATGTAATTGACGAAGACCATGACCAGGATGTCGAACCCGCGAAAGGCGTCTAGGCAGCCCAGTCGTTCGGGAACCGCTTTCACTATCGTCGCTCTTAGATATGTCTCCTTAGCAGGAAATGACCGGGCGAGTCAAGCCCCTTATCCTTTGACCACAAAAAACACAATTAAATTTATTATGTCAATAGAAATACTTCTATGATGATGTGATGCAAGTACTTTTTATAGCGCCTCCT
>JBAQGA010000012.1:0-2027 GCA_049287565.1 Candidatus Aminicenantales bacterium | reverse complement strand
CTCGATCTCCCCCAGGCTCCCGAAGCGGGCGAGCAAGGCTGTCCTCCTTTTCTTGCCCAGGCCGGGAATGCCGTCGAGAGCGGAAGCGAAGCTTTTCTTTTCCCGCCGTCGTCGATGGAAAGAAACGGCGAAGCGATGGGCCTCGTCGCGGATGTGCTGGAGCAGTTTCAAGGCCGGAGAGGTGCGCTCGATGCAAAGACCGGATTTTGCCTGGCGCGTGAAGACGATCTCTTCCTTCTTAGCCAGCGCAACTACCGTGAGGCCGGTCAGCCCCAGCTCCCGGAGGGCCGTCTCCGCGGCCTGAAGCTGTCCTTTCCCGCCGTCGACGAGGATGAGGTCGGGAAAAACCCGCCCTTCCGCCAGGACCCGGGCGTAACGGCGCCGGACGACTTCACGCAGGCTGGCCACGTCGTTCGGTCCCGCAACGCCCTTGATCTTGTATTTCCGGTATTGGCCCTTGTTCGGCTTTCCGCCCTCAAAGACGACGAGGGAGCCCACCGACTCGTCTCCGCCCGTATTGGAGATGTCGAAGCCCTCGATCCGCTCCGGAGATGACTTCAGTCCAAGGAGCCCGGTCAATTCTCTCAGCACAGGAACATCCTCGTGGCTTTTCTTCAGCAGGATCGCGGCATTCTGATTGGCCAGATCGACGAGTTTCCGGTTTCGGCCTTTTTGAGGGGCCAAGATCTTGATGGTCTTTCCTTTCCGGGCGGAGAGGTTGGCGGCGAAATCGGCAAGCAATGGTGGGGAGGAGGGCAATAATATCTTCGCTGGGAGGTCTTCGCTGTCTCGGTAAAAGTCCTCTAAAGCTCGCGCTAAAAGCGCATCGACGGGCGTGTCTTCCGGCTCGCGGCGGACGATTTCTTCTGCCTCCCGGACCTTTCCCCTGCGCATGAAGAAAAGGTAGAGAGCCACCCGATCCGCCTCCCTGGCCAATCCGATGATATCGACATCCTCGAGGGCGACGGAGATCAACCTCGGCTTCTCCCTGACCTGCTCGATAGTCCGGATGAGGTCCCGCCAATGAGCGGCCCGCTCGTATTCGTGCCGTCCGGAGGCCTCGTTCATTTTTTCCTTGATGATCCGGAGCAGCTGCTCGGTCCTTCCCTCCAGGAAAAGACGGGCGTTGGCGACGCTTTCCCCGTAGTCCGTTTCTCCGATGAAGTTCACACAGGGAGCCGAGCAGAGCTTGAGGTCATATTCCAAACAGGGCCTCCGGCGTTTTCCCGGAATGCTTTCCGCGCATCCGCGGACGCCGAAATACCGGTTCAAGAGATGGATCGTTTTGCGGGCCTGCGAGGCCGGGCTGAAGGGGCCGAAATAGCCGGCTCCGTCATCCTCGACCTTGCGGGTCAGGTAAACGCCGGGATATCTTTCCGCCGTGGTCAGCTTGAGATAAGGGAAGCTTTTGTCGTCCTTGAGCCGCAAGTTGAACTTGGGCCGGTATCTCTGGACGAAGTTGTTTTCCAGGAAGGCCGCCTCCTTTTCCGAGCCGGTGAGAATGAAATCGAGGTCCGTCGTCTCCGAGATGATTTGGCTGACCTTGAGGTCGGAGATCGGCAGGAAGTAGGACCTGACCCGATCTTTGAGGGAGCGCGCCTTGCCGATGTAAACGATCTCTCCCCTTCGGTTCTTGAAAAAATAGATCCCTGCTTTAGCGGGCAGCTCCGCCAATTTGGCTCTCAGCTTTTCTTCCATGGCTCAGAGCCCCATCTCCAATTCCCGTTTTTTAAGCTTGATGAGCTCATCCCGCAGCCGGGCCGCTTTTTCGAACTCGAGGTTGCGGGCGGCCTCTTTCATCAATTTCTCCAGCTCTCCCATCCGTTTCAGCCTTTTCTGGGGGGACAAGTAGATATCCTTTTCTTCGGGCAGGCGGGTGTAATCGAGATAGTCCCTTTCGTAGATGCTGGTCATGACTTCGTCGATGCGCTTGGTGATCGACTGCGGAGTGATTTTGTGCCGGCGGTTGTAGTCCTCCTGGATCCGCCGGCGCCTGTTCGTCTCGGCTAGGGCCTGGGACATCGATG
>JBAQGA010000011.1:0-22290 GCA_049287565.1 Candidatus Aminicenantales bacterium | reverse complement strand
TTATTATGATTTACTATCTCGGGCAATGGGAAGAGGGAGAAGTCATAGCCGCGATTCGTATCCTACTGCCCAGGGTAAAATGCCACCCTCAACCCTAGGAACAAGGATGGAAAGGAGAGCCTGAATGGCAGAGATTGGCCCGGTTCAGTCCCTAGGTGAAAAGAAGGGTCTCGCCGAAAGATTCCTCAAAATCTTCGGAGATGTCCGGGCCGGCGAGGCGGTCACGGCCCTGATCCTGCTCCTCGATATTTTTCTCCTTCTGACCAGCTATTATATTATCAAAGTGGTGCGCGAGCCCCTCGTCCTCGTCTCGGCCGAAAAGGACCTCCAGATCTTTCTCAGGTCCAACCTGCCGGAGTGGCTGAGAAACATCCTCCAAATTCAGAAGGGCCCCCAGCTTATGGCCGGAGCGGCTGCCTGCCAAGCTCTTCTTCTGATCGGTTTCATCCCCCTTTATAGCTGGTTAGCCTCGCGTGTGAAACGCCTCTATTTCCTGATCGGTGTCACCGCGTTCTTCATCTCCAACATCTTGCTTTTTTACTTCCTTTCCCTGGCCAAGGTCCCGTTTCTCGGATTTATTTTCTATGTCTGGGTCGGGATTTTTAACGTGTCCATGATCGCCCAGTTCTGGTCCTTCGCCAATGATGTCTATACAAAAAACGAAGGCGACCGGCTGTTCCCCATCATCGCCATCGGGGCCACGGCGGGCGCCCCGATCGGGTCGTTCATCGCCGAAAGGTTGAAAAACTGGCCCCCTTTCCAGACTATTCTTTTAACGGCCGGCTTGCTAGTCGTCTTTCTGCTTCTGTCCCTCATCGTTCATTTCCGAGAAACCTGCACGACAAAAAAGGAACAGGCGGTCGTCTCCGCCAAAGTCGAGCCCATGAAGAAGGGCGGCGGATTCAAGTTTGTCTTCAAGAATCCCTACGTTTTGCTCCTGGGATTTCTCATCCTAAGTCTGAACATGGTCAACACCAGCGGGCAATTCATCCTCAGTGATTTCGTCATGATCAAGGCGCGCGCCATCTCCCCCGATAACATGGGTCCGATCCTCCAGGGTTTCTACGGCAATTTCCAGCTTTGGCAGAGCATCATCGCTTTCCTGCTTCAGGCCTTTCTGGTCTCGCGGATCGTCAAATATACAGGCATAAAGGGCGTCATTCTTATCCTCCCCATCGTCGCTTTCGGGGCCTACGGGGTCATCGGGCTGGGCGCGGGATTGGCCATCGTCAAGTGGCTGAAGATCGCCGAAAATGCGACCGATTATTCGATCATGAACACGGGCAAGGCCATGCTCTGGCTGCCGACCGCCCGCGAGGAAAAATACAAGGCCAAGCAGACCGTGGATACGTTTTTCGTCCGTTTCGGGGACTTCGCAGCGGCCATCATCTTTATCGCCGGGACAACGGTCCTCGGCCTCGGGATCAGGAGAGTAGCGGGGTTCAACCTTATTATTATCGCCGTTTGGCTCCTCCTCACCTTCCTCGTTCTTAAGAAACACCGGAAACTGGTAAGCCAGTTGGAGTGAATCTCAGCTCTTTGCTTAACTCTTGTTCCCTTTGGAATCGCGGACCAGCGGAATTCAATCCTCTTCAGGGTGCCGCCTCTCCGTGAATCGGACCGGCTGGGCTTCAGGAGTGGCCATCCGAATCTGACCTTCGAAAAAGCAACCGTCCGCGATGGCCAACATTTGCGTCTCGATATTTCCCCGCATCCTCGCCTTGGTCCGGAGCTCGACTTGCCGGGCGGAATAGATGTCTCCCTCGAGTTCTCCTTCGAGGATGACATAAGGACTATGGATATTCCCCTTGACCTTGGCCGTCTTTCCGGCGCGCACCAGCCCCTCGCTGTGAATGTCGCCCTCGAAGTCGCCCAGGATATGGGCCCCTGTCTGACCGCTGATTTCCCCTTTGAAAGAGCTCTGGGCCGAGACGACCGACTCGTTGGGATCCACCCTGTCTTCCAGCCGGCGGTATACCTCAGTCCGGGTCGGCGGAGAATCGCTGGTCATCGGTTTTTCTTTCCCTTGGGATAAAGACGAATGTTTGATTTTGGATTTGAATCTTTTGAGCATGAATCACCACCCCTCCAGATTTTTTGCGGAACAACCGAGCCCCCTGGGATGAAGATGCCTCCTTCCCAACGGACTCGCCGTTCCCGCGGCGTCCTAAGATTAATATTAAACTAGGAAAATAAACTTGTCAAGCTGACAACAAAATGGGGACGGATGTTTGCTAACGAATTTTAGACGGTGGCTTGACGGCTGATTCCGTCCTCGGCAGCCAGACGGCCATCTCTCCGGGGCCGCGGTTGGCCCAGGCGTAATAAGGGACTCCCATGAGATTTTGCGGCTTTCGGGAGACGATCTTTCCAGCGGCATCCATCTCGACCGCTTCCGCTTTTGCCGTTAGGATAGCCACTCCACCGAGGAGGTCGGGCCGTTGCCAATACTCGAGCTCGGCCTCATCCGGCAGAACGAGGTTCAGCACCCGGCCGTCGTTGTCCGCACCCTCGGCGCAAAAAATAATCGGCCCGCGCTGCAGAGCGACTTTGCCGGCGTCTTCCTTAGCCCGTTCATCGGCGACGACCCGGCGGTTGGGCATGGGCAGGATGATCTCGATGAGGTCATTGGACCGCCATTTCCGGTTCAGCCGGACATAACCATTTTCGATCTTGAGCTCGACCGGCTTGCGGTTGACCCAGAGCCGCGCCGTCTGCGCGCCTTTATCAAGGAATCGGTAAAGGTCCGTCGGCACAGGCATATCCTGAGCCCAGCCCGGGATGCGCAGCATGATAGTGAACTTGCGGGGAGGCCTGGGATTGACCAGGATTCGCACCGTCCCTTCCCACGGATACTTGGTCTCCTGGCTGAACTCGACGGGACGTCCTCCGACATCGAACCGGGCATTGCCGGCGACATAGAGGTTGATATAAAGGGTATTGTTGCCTGTGGCGTAGATATATCCGGGGAGCGTGGGCAAGAAGCGGGCGACGTTGGCCGGGCAGCAGGCGACCTCGAACCAAGAGCTTCTCTCGTACCCGCCGGCGGATTCGAGCGGGTTCTGATAGAAAAACCGGTCGCCGCTCAGCGAGACTCCCGAGAGGAGACCGTTGTAGAGGATGCGCTCCAGTATGTCGACGTACTTGGCGTCCCCATTGAGCTGGAAGAGCCGCTGGTTCCAGAGCGCGTTGCCGATGGAGGCGCAAGTCTCGGCGTAGGCATGGACGTTCGGCAGGTCATAATCGGTACCGAAAGCTTCGTATTCGCCAGTGGAGCCGATTCCGCCGGTAATATAGATTTTTCCTCCGACAACATTCTCCCAGAGACGGTCGGCAGCCGCGGCATATTCAGGAAAGCCGTCAAGGGCCGCTATGTCGGCCATGCCGCTATACATATAGGTCGCCCTGACCGCGTGCCCGACGGCCTCGGCCTGCTCGAGCACCGGCTTGTGGTTCTGGAGGTACTCATCGGAGTTGTAGATGACGAAGGGCGAGCCGGGCGGGTAGGTCTCTCCCCCGTGATAGCGGCCGCGCTCGTCGAGGAAAAACCTGGCTAGGTCAAGGTATTGCCTGTCCCCCGTCACCCGGTAGAGCTTGCACAACCCGATTTCGATCTCCTGGTGGCCGGGAAAGGCGCGGCGCTTGTCGGGCCCGAAGGTGCGGACGAGCAGGTCGGCGTTCTTCAGGGCGATGTCGAGGAAAGCACGATCGCCGGTGGCCGCATAGTGGGCGACAGCCGCCTCGTACATGTGGCCGACGTTATAGAGCTCGTGGCTCACCCGCAGGTTCGACCAGCGCTCCTTTCCGGCGCCTGGGGCCGGGTTCCCAGGGTCGATCGTCCGGATGGTATAAAGATAGCCGTCCGGCTCTTGCGCCTTCCCGACGATGGCCACGAGTCCGTCGAGCTTTTCCCGGAGACCGGGGTCGGGATGAACCCGGAGCGAATAGGCCGCCGCCTCCATCGCCTTGAAAACATCACTGTCGTTGTAACGCTTCCCGGTATGCTCGCCCTTCTTGAGCCCGGCGGCGATACGGAAGTTATCGACCCTCCCCGTTTCCTCGTCCATCCGGAAAAGGTAAGGGATGGTCACAGCACGGTTGATCTCCAGGCGGGGCGCCCAGAATTCGTCTTCCAGTTTGACCGCGGTAAAATCGACCGGCTTTATGGGATAGTCCTTGACGGCCTCCGCCGGTGATTGAGCCTGGCGGCAGGACACGATCAAGACGATAAATAGCCACGCCGCCGGCAGCACTTTTCGAAACATGGAGTTTTTCTCCTTCCTATCCAGTATACAATCAACCCGGGCTTCCTGATCACTTCTCGAGCACAAAGATCGAGGCGCTGAGGGGCGGGACGGTCAGTTTCCCGGAAAAGGGCGCGCCCTTCGTCTCTTCGATCCTCACGACCGGCTCCTTTCCGGGTTCGTTGTAGGCCATCGGGTCATCCCCGGCGATACGGAAGAGCGTGGCCGTCCGCGGCATCGCGATCCCTTTGAGGCCGAGCGAAATCGTCTGCGCCTCCATTGTCGGGTTGACGATTGAGATGGTCAGCGCCCCCTTCCCTTCCGTCCAGGCGGCCATGACGTCCAATGGCTCGGGCGCGCCGGTGACCTTCGCCGGCCGGCTGCCGAACTCGGTCCGGTAGAGCTTGAGCGCCAGGCCGGTCGTGTCGAACGCGGCCGCGGTCTTGGTCGTCTTGATCGCGCCGATGACGTTCACTGTCTGAGCATAATTGGCCATGAAAATGATATCGCTCTGGCGGGCGTACTCGTTGATGCCGGCGGCCACACCCAGCGCGTCCTTGAGAAAATAGCGCGTCCCCAGCTCACCGTAGAGGTGCGGGCCGTACCAGTAGTTCCACTCATCGAGGGCCACAGGAATCTCCCTGCCCTTGAGCGACGGGATCGTTTTCCGATAATCCCGGTGCGCCTGGGCGATGCGCCGGATCTCACGCGGCACCTGGAAGACGTGGCCGAGCAATCCCGGCTGCTCGCCCACGTAGAAGTGCTCGCTGATGAGGTCCATGTGATCGGCGCATTCGGCGAGCATCCCCTCGCTCCAGGTCCCGACCGCCCCGACGCCGATAATCTTGATGGTCGGGTCCTCCGCCCGCATGGCCGCGGCGAAGCGGTTGTGCTTCCGCACATAGTCTTCGAGCGGCATGTGGCCGAGCTGCCAGTCACCGTACATCTCGTTGCCGATCGACCACCACTTGACGCCCCAGGGTTCGAGCCGGCCGTTCTCGGCCCGCCACTGTCCCATCGGGGTCGAGGAGGCTCCGTTCACGTATTCGACCTCCTCGGCGGCCGATGTCACGGTCCCCTGGCCGCTGTTGACCGTGATGTAGGGTTCGGTCCCGATGAGCCGGCAGAGGGCCAGGAACTCGTGGAGGCCGACGTCGTTGTGCTCGATCCCGAGCCAAGCCGGGTTCTTGCGCGGCGGCCGGCGGTCGGGATCGCCAATTCCATCCTTCCAGTCATAGCCGCTGACGAAGTTACCTCCCGGCCACCGGTATACGGGGGAATCGAGCTCCTTAAGCAACGCCAGAACATCGGGCCGGAAACCCTCGACATTGTCGGCCGGCATGAGCGAGACGGTCCCCACGCGGAAGGATTCGCCGCCTTCCGACCAGATCTCCAGCCGGGCCTTCTCGGTCGCGGCGCCGGCCTTGAACGAGAACGGGAAGGTCCGGTAATCGTCGCCGATATCGGTGATGTCGACAGTGAGTCTGCCCTCGGGGCCGCTCCCCCAGACGAGGCTCACTTTCACAGGCAGGGCGCCTGGGTCGGCGGCCAGCACGACCCTTCCGGTGTAAGATTTCCCGCCGACGAGGGCCAGATCATCTTGCCTGATTCCACCGGGTCGGCCGCCTCCCTTTAGTCGGACCTCGGGCGCGTGGGCGCCGGCATAGGCGACGACCGGGTTCATCCAGACACTGTGCGGCTCGCCCATGGGCTTCCAGGGGGAGTCCGGAGCGCCCACGGCGTAAAAGAACTTGCGGTCTTCGAGCATTTCCGCCCAGATGCCCTGGTAGATGCAGCGTCCCAGGTGTTCGATGAACTGGCCGTAGATATACTTGGACATCGGAGCCAATGTTTTGGCGGCGTCGATCGTCACCCGCGGCTCGAGCGCCCGCGCCGAAGTTTCAATTTTATCCGCCTGCAAATCGGGAAGACCGGCGCCGGAAAGAGCCAGGGCGCTGGCGATCAGGAAAAAACAAGGAAAAACGCTCCGCCATTGTCTGCTCATAAATTCATCCTTTTGTTCTCAGGCTGACCTTTTTATATTATCGGTATTTCCTCAAGTCAATTCACCCTCTCCTCCAATTATGGGACCCGTCATTGAATGACCACCGGGAAAGGGCCGACCGACCAGCCCTGACGTTTCCGGATGAGAGCTTTCCGGGTCAGCTTCTTGCCGCCGGCTTCGAGCGTGACCGTGTACTCACCCGGCTCGACAAAACCGTTTCGTCGAGAACGCCACTCCCAATCATCCGCGCCCAACTCCCCTTCCCTCTTGGGCCGCATATCCCACAGGACAGTGTTGAATCCGGCCTCGACTTTGCCCTCCAGATCGCGAAGGACCTTGCCGGAGGGATCGGAGATCGTGATCTTGACCTTATCTTCGAGCCTATCCTTGAGATAGTACCTGATGATGACATCGTCGGGCTCATTCGGTGTGAAGAGATGGCTGTCGCCTTGGAGCTGATAATTCCCGATGGCTCCGTCCTGCCTCTGGACTCTGGGCTCGATGTTGAAGAGATAAACGTCCTCGCCTAGGATTGCATCATTCCATTCCTGGAACAGCGTGATGTCGGCGACATAGATGCCGCGGCCATATGTGGCCAAGACGAGGTCGTTCTCCCGCGGATGGATGACCAGGTCGGTCACCTTGACCGATGGGATAATACCCTTGAGCGGCGACCAGTTCCCGCCGCCGTTGAGGGAGACATAAAGCCCGAAATCCGTGCCGGCGAAAAGAAGCCCGGCGTTCTTACGGTCCTGGACGACGACGTTGATGTTCTTCGCCGGGAGGCCGCCGGCGATGGCCGTCCAGGTCTTCCCGTAATCGCTCGTCTTGAAAAGAAAAGGCCGGAGGATGTCCTGCCGGAATCCCGTCTTGGAGACAAGGGCCGTCCCAGCCTCATGGGGCGAAGCGAACACCCGGCTCACCCAGAGCTCCGCCGGGCCGCCCGCGGCCGCGATCCCGGCCGTGCAGTCCGTCCATGTCGTACCGTTATCCCGGGTCACCTGGACCTTTCCGTCGTCCGTTCCCACCCAGATGAGGCCGGGCTCGAGCGGAGACTCGGCGGCCGTGGTGATCGTGCAGAACGTGATGTTGCCGGCGCCGTGCTGCTTGGAGTCGTCGTTCGTAGTCAGGTCGGGACTGATCTCTTCCCAGTGGTCGCCGCGGTCGAGCGAGCGCAGAAGAACCTGGGCACCGGTATAGACGATCGCGCCGTTGTGCGGGGAGAGGAAGATCGGCGGCGTCCAGTTGAAGCGGTAGGGCGTTTTCCCCTTTTCCCGGCGCGGAGTGATCGGCGTCTGGACGCCGGTCTTCTGATCGAGCCGCCACATCGCCCCGAACTCGCGGTTGTTGTAAAGCCAGCGGCTGTCGGCCGGGTCGATGACGTTGTACATCCCGTCGCCGCCTCCGACCGTCACCCAGTCGGCCAGCGAGATCTCTCCGGCCCAGCCGTTGGACGGCCCCTTCCAGGAATCGTGGTCCTGGAGGCCGCCGTAAATATTATAGGGATCCTCCATATCGACGCCGACGGCGTAGAGTTCGCCGAGGGGGATGTTGTAATAATGGTGGCAGGTCTTCCCGCCGTCGTAAGAGACATAGACTCCCCCGTCACTGCCGAAGATCAATCGGCCCGGATCCAGGGGATCGACCCACATCGTTCGGAAGTCACCGAAGGCTTTCTGGAAAACACCGTCGGGCGGCCAGGTAAGACCCTTCCAGGTCTTCCCGCCGTCGAACGAACTGACAAGGGATTGGCCGGTGCAGTAGATCTTGTCGGGATCGCGCTGGTCGAGCCGGAGCTGATTAAAAGAATAGGGCGCTTTATCGAAGGCCGCTTCGTGCCCGGCGTTGACCTTGCGCCAGGTCAGGCCGCCGTCATCGGTGCGATAAACCTCGCCGCCGTAGGTGCGCTCGCGGGGTTCCAACCCGCGTTTCTTATCCCGTTCGGTTTCCTCCTTGGTCGGCGGCCGCTTGTTGGCGTTCTCGACGACGGCATAGAGGATATCGGGATTGGGCTGGAAGATGTCGAACCCGATCCGGCCGATCCGGCCGCCGGGCAGCCCTCCGCCCAGCCGCGTCCAGCCTTGGCCGCCGTCCGTTGTCTTGTAGATGGCGCTCCCGGGTCCGCCGACTTCATAGTGCCAGGGCAGGCGGACCTTCTCATACATCGCGGCATAGAGCATTTCGGGGTCGGAGAGGTTCATGGCCAGGTCGACGGCGCCGATCTTCTCGTCGATGTAAAGGACTTTCTGCCAGGTGGCGCCGCCGTTGGTCGTCTTGAAGACGCCGCGCTCTTCGTTATCCGAGAAAAGATGACCCATGACGGCGACATAGACGATATCGGGATCGGACGGGTGAATGATGATCCGGGCGATGTGATGGGAATCCCCGAGGCCCATGTGTTTCCAGGTTTTGCCGCCGTCAGCAGACCTATATATTCCATCGCCACTCGACGAGCTCCGGGCGCAGTAAGCTTCGCCCGTTCCCACCCAGACGATATCGGGGTTCGAAGGCGCCACGGTCACATCGCCGACGGAGAGCGCCTCCTGGACGTCGAAGATCGGCTCAAAGGTGGTGCCGTTGTTGATTGTCTTCCAGACGCCGCCGTTCCGCGTTCCGACATATAAGGTATAGAGGTGGGCGCGGGGCGGAGAGGAAGGCACGGCGAAACTTGTCACCCAGGAGCCGGCGCGGAAGGGGCCGAGGTTGCGGAAAGTGAGCTGTTTGAGCAGCGCCTCGCCGGGCCCGTCTTGTCCCGACATTGATAATGCCGATAGGAATAATAAAATAATCGCGATACTAAGGGCTCGAAGGATTAGCCGCAAGGTCTTCATGCCTCCTCCTCTCTCGTCGACAGGATCGGCTCCATGATATATCAATTCGCACCGGAGGGGAAAGGGCCGTGTCGCGCTTTTCATTGATAGTCTCTGCCGCCACCCTCTCCCTCCCCTCTCCCATCCAGAGAGAGGAGAAATAATCATGCCGCGCTTGCCCGGGAATATTTTTCTCGCCCGCTCGTGTATAATCTAAGCGAGCCCAAAGAAGGATCAACATCTGAGGCATTCGATCAAGCGGTCCGGAAACCCAAAACGGATAATTTATGAAACCTGAGATCAGGAGGACCATCGAGCAAGCCGACACCACTGGCTGGAAAAAAATGCCGCTGGAATTCGGGGAGGGTTTTCTGGAGATTTCCGTCCCCCCGGAGTGTGATGTCTTGAGCATGAAGGATGTGTCGGTCCTCGCCGATCCGCGAAGGGCCATCGAAGAGGCCCTGTCCCGGCCGATCGGATGCCCATCGGTCGAAGAGATTATCAGGCGCAAACGGAAACCAGCTTCGAAGACCACTGTGGCAGTAACCGTTTCCGATATCACCCGGCCGGTTCCCTACAAAGGCGAGACGGGCATTTTGATCCCCCTGCTGAAGAGGCTCGAGGGTGCGGGCGTCCGGAAACAGAATATCACCCTCGTTATCGGCACCGGGACGCACCGACCGAGCTCACCGGCGGAAAAAAAGGAGATGTTCGGAGAGCCGATTGTCCGCGAATTCCCAATTCTCGACCACGACTGCGAAGACCTCGATTCCCTGAGCTATATCGGAAAGACCTATAAGCAGACCGATGTCTATGTCAACACGGCGTTTTGTTCCGCGGACGTGCGCATCGTGACCGGACTGGTGGAGAGCCACTTCATGGCCGGCGTCTCCGGCGGAAGGAAGGGGGTGTGCCCGGCCCTGGTGGACACAAGGACAATCGAAAAATTCCACGGCCCGGCATTCCTGGAGTCGCCCTACGCGGACAACCTCATCCTGGATGGGAACCCCTGCCACGAGGAAGCCCTGGATGTTGCCAGGACGGTCGGTGTCGACTTCACGGTGAACGTCACCCTGGACAAGGACATGCGGTTGACAGGCGTTTTCGCCGGCCACCTGGAGGAGGCCCACATGGAGGCCTTCCAATTTATGAAGGGATACACGGCGATCCCGCTGGACCGGGATTTTGATATCGTTCTCACCCACGGCGGCTATGTTGGGCGGAACCATTATCAAACGGCCAAGGCCGCCTGCGCGGCCCTCCCCGCCGTGAAGACGGGAGGCACGATCATCATCGCCGCCGACAACCGCGACCGGGAGCCCATCGGAAGCCCCGTCTACCGGGACCTCAGTGGACGGCTAAAGGCCCTCGGCGTTGAAGGATACGTGAACATGATCAGGGATCCCGCCTGGTCATTCACCAAGGACCAGTGGGAGCCCGAGGTCTGGGGCCGGGTCCTGAGAAAGGTCGGAGAGGCAGGGCTGATCTATTGCTCTCTCCAGATTCCGCCGGCGGAATATTCCCGGCTGCCGGGGCGGTCCGGGCACGAGTTTCTGGAGGAAGGCGAAGCCCTGTTCGGTCGGGAAGCAGCTCAGGCGATGGTCCAGAACGCGCTGCTCTTCGCCGTCTCCCGGTACCTTGAAGAAGGCCGGCAGGTTTCGACGGCCGTTATCCGCGAGGGCCCCTACGCAGTGCCGTATCTCCAGAAATCATCCTGATCCGTCCCTCATTTGTCGCCACCATATATGGTCCCTTCAGCATCCTCGAACACGGTTTAAATAGGTTGCCTTTCGACTACGAGGGCTGATATGATTCGAAGCAGCCCAAGCCATGAACGCCATCGAAACCCATAGCCTCACCAAATATTACGGAAAGTCGCGGGGGATCGTCGATCTCGACCTTGCCGTCGAAGAAGGCGAGATCTTCGGGTTCATCGGGCCCAACGGGGCTGGCAAATCCACCACGATCCGGAGCCTTCTCGGGTTGATCTTTCCCACCTCCGGAACCGGTCGCATCTTCGGCCTGGACATCGTGCGCGACACAAGGGAAATCAAGAAATACGTCGGCTACATGCCGGCCGAGGCCGGATACTACCACAAAATGGACGTCGGGGAATTTCTCCGCTACTCGGCCGGTTTCTACGATGGGAACGGTGAATCGAGGATGGGGGAGCTTGCGGATGCCCTCGACCTCGATCTGGACCGGAAAATCGCCGACCTTTCCCGGGGGAACCAGCGGAAGGTCGCGATTGTCCAGAGTCTTATCCACAGGCCGCGGCTCCTCATCCTGGACGAGCCGACCGTCGGCCTGGACCCTCTTGTCCAGGCGAGATTCTTTGATATCCTGAGGGAGGAGAACGGCCGGGGTACAACCGTATTCTTTTCCTCGCACACCCTGAGCGAAGTTCAAAAGATGTGCCGGCGCGTCGGGATCATTAGGGCAGGACGGGTCGCCACCATCGAGGACATCGAGAGTCTGCGGAAAAAGCAGCTTCGTAAAGTCAAAGTCGAATTCCCCGGACGCGCCGAAAGCGGCGCCTTCGTCGTCGAAGGGATGATTTCGCCCCGCGCCGACAAGAACGTCCTGAGTTTCATGTATTCGGGATCGATGGATGCGCTCATCACGGCGCTGGCCGGCAGGTCCATTGATGATCTCATCATCGAGGAGCCGACGCTCGAGGAAATCTTTATGCACTATTATTCAGACAACCCAGAGACCGATAATGCGCTCCGGCGAGGGGATTCGGGAGAGGGTCGATGAACGCCCATATCTACCTCACGGAGATGAAAAGAAACCGGAATTCCATCCTCATCTGGGTGATCCTCCTGGCCGGTCTCATCCTCCTGGGGATGTCCTTCTTCCCCGTCATCATGCAGGGTGAGGCGTTGAAGCAGATCCAAAGCTTGCTCGAAAGCCCCTTCATGAAAGGCTGGATGAAAGCCTTGGGAGCGACACCGGATATTCTCTCCAACGTGCTCGGATTCTACGTAACCAGGAACGCATTCTTCATCAACCTGATCGGCTGTTTTTTTGCGATCCTTCTCGGAGGACGAATCCTCGCTCAGGAAGAATACGAAAAGACCGCGGAGTTCCTCCTCTCCCGGCCCGTGACGAGAGGCGGGGTGATGGGAAGCAAGCTGGCCGTGCTTTTCACCGGGATCTCGGTCATCACCATCGTCACCCTCGCCGTCGGATACGCGGGCCTTGAACTGTTCAAAGGGAATTCCGAATATGAGGTAATCCCCTTTCTTGTCTACACTTTTTATTCCTTTCTGCTGATGCAGGCATTTGGAGCCATCGGACTATTCCTGTCCCTCCTGGACGGGAGGGGACGGCCGATGAGCAGCTTGGGGATCGGTGTCGTGACCGGAACATTTTTCCTCGATATGATCTCTAAGTTCTCGAAATCCGCGGACTGGATCGGTTTGGCGAGCCCTTTCAAGTTTGTCGACTCGGAGGTCCTTAGGCCGGGCTACGGCCTGATCTGGTGGAGGATTTTCTATTTCGTCGGATTGACGGTCGGGCTCTGGACCCTGTCCTTCGTAATCTTTAGAAAAAAGGACATCCTGATCTAAGCCCGAACGAAACATCCATCTGTCCCGCCCTGCCGCTCCTTCCAGCTCCCCTCGTAAGCGAGGGCATTCTTGAATTCATTGCTCATCCGCTGTTTGCAAATGCCCCGGATTCATCGAAAATAAGGCGATGAAAGCGAGAAGACATTTGGACATCCGGACAGTCATCCGCCGGCTTCTATCCGGCCAGAAGCTCGGCGTGCTGGCCACCCGGGAGACCCGCTCGCCCTATCAGAACCTCGTGGCCTTCGCGGTCTCCGGGGACCTCAGGCATATCTACTTCGCCACAGCGGCAGAAACCCGGAAGCACGCCAACCTCATCCGGTTTCCCCGGGTATCTATGCTCTTCGACAACCGCAGCAACGCCGCGGCCGATTTCTATCAAGGCATCGACGTCGCCTGTAACCTGATTCACTCGATGGGCGCCGGCGCGGATTTTGAAAACCTTGAGATGACGCCTGTTCCTTTTCCCATCGCCAAAGCCCTGATCCAAGGGTTGAAATCGGAAACAACGATTCAAAACGATAACGCCCAGAGATATTTCCCCCGGATTCGTCCCCTCTCCTATGAGGAATCCTTCCGGAGGGCGCTCAACAAGATCGAAAGGACGCAGGCCATCAGCCGCTGGTTCGACAGCAGCGCTCAAAGGACGTACGACATCGAGGGGCAGGACAGGCCGGAAGCGACCGTTTAAAGGAGTACGGCTTCCTCCGGCCGATCATCTTGAAGCTGAGCTTTGTTGCGAGAGAATAGCCTGAGCGGATGGCCGGGATGGGCACTCCGCCCTTTTTTATTTTATCCTTCTAGACTGCGGTAGGCCGCCATTCCATGGAAAGTTTTCGGCCGGAAGCGACGCAGTTCCGGAGGTAGAGGTTAATCAAAGTCTGATAAGGAATTCCAGCCTCTTTCGCCAGCTTCTTGAAGTACCTCACCGTTTCTTCATCCAGACGAATGGTCACCGGCTTCTTGAGAATTCTCGCATAGGGATTTTTCGTCGCCTTTGAAAAATCGTATCGTTTCCTCATTTTTGCCACCTGTCCCAATATCGTCTTTGTTCTAACCGGGTTGCCTTGCGGGCAGAGATGATTCTGATGATAGAATCGCTCTTCTGGTAGCAATGGCAAACAACCAAAAATCCGAAGCTTGAGGCTCAAACCAAGTAGGATGAACTTGTTGAAAACATTCTTTTTTTAGTCCCACTCGAAGATCAGGCCGGCCATATTTACAGTGTAAATATATCATCCGGATTTGTCAAGTATCTTTTCTGGTAGCTGGAGCTGCGAGGCGCGGCCATTTTAGATCATACCGAGAAAAGCCAGAAATCCTTGCTCGGCTATCGGGTATTAAGCCGCTTCATGGCCTCGGCGGCGTAGAGGCGGACCTCGCGGTCCTCGTCTTGAAGAGCCTTCTCGAGTGTCCCCACGGCCCGATCGCATCCGATCTTAAGCAGGGCCACAACGATCGATCGCCGGACGTGGACATCCTCACCCTCGAACCTCGCCATCAGTGGATCCACGGCGGACTCGGACCCGATCTCGCCCAGGGCATCGACGGCGGCCGTTCGGTCCCACCAGTTCGGACTGTCCAGGAAGTCGAGGAGCGGGCCGACGGCGGCCGGCGAGCCGATCCGTCCCAAAGCGACGGCCGCGATCCTGGAGATGTCTTTGGTTTTGCTTTCAAGGATGGAGATGAGGGGCTCGACGGCCTCGGTCGCCCGAATCTTTCCGAGCGCCTCGATGGCTTTAAACCGGACGTTAATATCTGCGTCGGCCAGCTTTTCAAGAAGCGGCCCGACCGCCTCAGCCGGAGCAATCAGCCCCAGAGCCCGGGCGGCCTCCTGGCGCGTCTCCGGGTTGGGATCGTCGAGCAGCCCGATCAGCGGACCTGCCGCCGGCCGGCCGATATCCGCCAGCGCGTCGGCGATCCGATTCTTTCTTCTCCAGTCCTCCGCCCGTTTCATTTCGTCGACGAGCTTCTCCACCCGGCCGGCTCCGGATTCGACGATCCCGACGGGGACGTTGAGTTGGGCGTACCGCATGTGCCGGACATAAAAATGAGAAAGGATCATGAGCGCGACGGCAGAGAGGACGAGAACGACGGCGATCTCTCCCTTCCTATCCGGAACGCTCTTCCTGAAGAGAAGACGGAATGGCGCGGAGAAGACAGCTCTGAGGAACCGAGGAAGGGGAAAGAGAAACGAGGTCTTTTTCCTGTAAGCGTCGTAGGCCTCTCCCGAGACGCGCTTCATCTTCCTTTCCTCGAGAAGCGCGACGCCGACGATGACCATCATGGACAGAAGCCAGGGCAGGCTGGCCGGAATCCCCCATGCCCGCCGGGGATAGCGGACGCCCTTGAGGGCCAGGAGCATCCCATAGCTCCAGACGACCCAACCGAGGTACTGGGGATGGCGGGAAAGACGGTAGACCCAAAAATCGGCGACATTCTTTTTTCTCTGCCGGGCGACGAACCAGGCCAGGGTCCCGAGGACGAAAAAAAGAAGGCCGCTGCCGATGACGACATAGACGAGCGGCCGGTGGATATCGATACCCCAACGGCGGAAAAGAGATATCAGGGCGTCATACGGGAGATAGACGATATCCCCGAGCCGGCCGACATCGAACGAGATGTCCAGGACCGGAAGCCAGGCCAGGTTCAGGAAGCCCAGCCCAGCAAGAAAAAACATCACTCCCGCGAACTGGGCGAAAACTGGCAGGAACATGGCCGCCGCGCCGATCGAGGAAAGGCCCGCCTTTCCGGAGGCGAAACCGGCGACGATGAGGACGACCATCAGCCCGAAGCAGACGTAGCCGATGAGACGGAAATGGTAATGATCTATCAGGAGCTCGGTCCGGTAGACCGTCGTTTCATCGGCGTGCGAATCCCCTTCGAGGGCCGGCGTGGCTTTGACCAGGGCTGAGTGCAGGAGCCTCGGCAGCTCGACCGAGGCAAACGTCAGCCCGATGCTGAAAACGAGCGCCAGGACGGTCAGATATATCCCGAAGGTCCATTTTTTCTTATCCATTTGGCTATTCCAACTCTTCTTCCCACTCCGCCTTTTCGCGCATCCGATTCGCAGTTTCAATGAGCGCCAGGGCGGTTTCCAGATAGACATCCTTCCCATTCAGGAAGTCTTGGTATGTCTCCCCGACAAGATAATCCGGCATAATCGGCTTGGCCTTGTCCATCCCCTCGACGGCGGCCGCGAAGGTGCTGCGGCCGAACGTCAGGATCAAGGAGGTTTTATCCAACGTCACCTCGGTATTTCTGCCGGTATTACATTTGTACGTCGAGCCGCTCGGCGTCCCGACAAATTTTCCGATCCGGTGGTATTTCAAAAGCGCGCAGAAAGGGTCGCCGCCGTCGTTCCCCCGGAGGTCCAGGATTAGGTTTTCTATGCCTTTTTCTTTGATCTCGCGGAAGCTCCGGTCTATGAAATCCCTGAAATAATCGACCCGGTCATAATAGCTGAACGTCTTGATGGTCATGACGGCTGTTTTCTTATCCTCGATGAAGTCAAGAGTCAAGGGAGGATGGTTGAAATTGGCAAAGATCGCATTCCTGACCGATCCGATGTCGGCCGGACGAAGATCCACGGTCACCCGCGTTTTTCTTCCGGGGAGAGCATAAGTCACCGTGTATTTTTCCGGAAACTCGAAAACGCTCGTGTAGAACATCGAGAAGCGTTTCTCGACCTGCGTGTCGATAAAATAGGGGTTGAAAGCGTCCGCCGACGTGATCTTCCTCAGTGCGTCGATGATTTTGCCCGCCGGGAGGCCGTTGATCTCCAGGATGATGCTTCCCACGGGGACCTCAAGCGTATCCCGATAGCCGCCGGTGACAACGAGATAATCCTCGATGAGCTTGACCCGGAGTGGGAAGAGGTTGTCCGCGCCCAAATTGAAGAATTTCCCGGGCATCCAGAGCGCGATATGCATGCAGCCAACCTTCGCCGCAATGGGCGCGATGATCCTGAAAAACTCCTCGTAGCGCATGGGTCTGTCGATGAGTTGGAATTGACGGTCGAAAAAGCCATCGAATTCCTCTTTTCCGGTGTATTCATAGAGGCAGCAATGCTCGTTTTCCAGGATCCGCCTGAGCTGCTGGAAATCATGCTGCATGTCCTCAACCGCGAGCAGAGGTAGTTCGGGAGAGATGAACGATATGTCTTCCGAGAGCCGAGCGTCAAGCGGAGACATGGCCAAAAAGACGGCCACTAACAATATTCCTCCAAATGAAGTCTTCATGATCACATTTCTCTTTTCAATCCTGATCTTGCGATCTAAAATCTAACCAGAGCTCCACTCCATACAGCAAAGGCCCCGTGGCAACTCAGCGGATATCCGGAACGACAAGCCCGGCGATCCCTTTTTCTTTTAGCATTTCTTTGAAGGCCGGAAGGGCAGTCGCCATCAGCTCTTCGAAACGGGCCTTCTGGACCGCCAGTCGCTCTTTCAAAACAGCATGCACCTCCCTCTGCTGTTTGTTCGGCGCGAAATCCACGCTGGCGGAGAGGTCTCCCGCGAGCACCGCCAGCTTCATGTAGATTTTCTGAGGGTCGCGGAACGATTTAGTGTCGCCCTCGGCGATCGTCTTCTGGAAAAGCTCGTATTCGATGGATTGAAGCTGGGCATCGCATTGATCGACGGCCGCGATTGTTTCGGCCGCGTCTTTTCCGGATACAAGCACGTCCTTGAGGTCAAAGAGCTGCTTGCGCATCCACTCGAGGCGGCTGATCATATCGGAGCAAGTGTTGAGATCATCGCGGATCTCGAGCTGAAGTCCGACCTGCTCCTCGATATCGGCCAAAGAGCCCGCCGATCGCGGGTCCTTGCGCACTTCGAGCTTTTCGCTTAACTCCCGGCCGCCCACCTTGAGTTTGATCGTATAGGAACCGGGCGCGGCCAGGAAACCGCGGAATCCTCCCCAGGTCCCCCAGCTCTGCAGCGGATACCAGCCTTCGCGCTCCCAGGTGTCGCGATACCTCAGCTCCTCGACCACGCGGGGATTGCCCTCGGGCTTAGTGCGCAACTTGGCGGCCCGGCCGCCGGGGTTCCGCAAATTCCAAGAAACACGGTTAATCCCGCGTTTTTTCGTCCCGGGAAGGGAGGCGATTTCCCGTCCGCGCTCATCGAGGATGGAGATCGTCACCTCGCTGTCCGTTTTTTCTTTCAAGTAATAATTGATCGATGCCTCAGGACGGACCTGGGGACCTCCGGCGACGCTGTGCAGCCGGTAAGCCGGCCGCGGCCGGAAGAGGTGGACATCCGAACGGACGACCTCGTCGGTGAGCTGCTGGAGGGGAGTAATGTCGTCCATGATCCAGAACCCGCGGCCGTAGGTCCCGACGACGAGGTCGTTGAAATGGGTCTGGACGACCATGTGGTGGACAGGCGCATGCGGGAGGTTGTTCTGGAGCGGTAGCCAATTTTTTCCGTCATTGAAAGAGATATAGATCGCGTTCTCGGTGCCCAGGTAAAGAAGCTCCTGCCTCACCGGATCTTCGTGAATCCAATGGCAGTAGCTGAAAACACTCCTGGGGATATCCGCGCTCAAAGAGACCCATGTTTGACCGTAATCGGTCGTCTTGTAAACGAACGGGTCGCGGTTGTTCATCTGGTGGAAATCGACGGTCAGGTAGGCCGTGCCCGCTTCATAGAGTGAGGGCTCGATATTGCTGACCGTCCCCCAGGCCGGCAATCCGGGGATATTTTTGGTCACGTTCGTCCAGCTCTTGCCGTCGTCACGAGTGACCTGAACCAGGCCGTCGTTCGTCCCGGCCCAGATGCATCCTTTCTCCAAGGGGGATTCGGCGATGGCGAAGACGACACAGCCGTACTCGACCGCCAGGTTGTCGAGGGTCAGCCCGCCCGAAGGCTGCATTCGAGCCGGGTCGTTGGTGGTCAGGTCCGGGCTGATGACCTCCCAGCTCCGGCCGCCGTCCGTCGTCCGGTGGATGAACTGGCTCCCCGCATAGACCGAGTTGTGGTCGTGGGGAGAGATGTGGATCGGGAAGGTCCAGTTGAACCTGTATTTGGCTGCGGCCGCGTGCGAACCGTAGATCGATTCCGGCCAGACGTGGACGGTCTGGACGTGGCCGGTGCGGTAATCCACCCGCATCAGGTCGGCGTTGTAGCTTCCTCCCCAGACGATGTTGGGGTCGACCGGGTCGGCGACGACGAACCCGCATTCCCCGCCGGCCGTCGCCTCCCAGACGGTGTGAGGCGGTTCCCAGTCGTCCTCCTCCTCGCGGGCCGTGCTCGGTCCTTTGTAGGCGTTCCCGTCCTGGCGACCGCCGTAAACATAATAAGGGATCTGATTGTCAACGGAGACATGGTACATCTGGGCGATCGGAAGGTTGACCCGCTGCCATGTCTTGCCCCGGTTGAGGGTGATCATCGCCCCGCCATCGTCACTGACCATCAGCCGTTCCGGGTTCTTGGGATCGGCCCACATGTCATGGGTGTCTCCGCTCCAGGACATGACCTCGGATGTCTCGCCGCCGTCGAGAGTGCGGCTGATGGAGTTGGCGGCGAAGTAGACCTCATTCTCGTCGGCCGGGTTGACCATGATGCGGGAGGCGTAGTGCGGCCTCTCGTTGAGCAGGCGGCAGTAGCTGGTGACTTTCCAGTTCTCGCCGCCGTCATCCGACCGCCAGAGGACGCCGCGGTTGGGAGACCCGGTCTCGATCAGCGCGTAGACGACTTGTGAATTGCTCGGGGCGACGGCGAGGCCGACCTTCCCAAGCGGAGGCTCGGGGAGGCCGTGTCCGGTCAGGCGACGCCAGGTGTCGCCACCGTCCGTGGATTTCCAGATTCCGCCGTTCGGACCGCCGCTCTCCCGACCGTAGGTACGGATGACGATCGGCCACATCCCGGCGAAGAGGATACGCGGGTTATTGGGGTCCATGGCGATCTCGAAACAGCCGGTGTTCTCGTCGGCGAAGAGCACCTGCTCCCAGGCATTTCCGCCGTTGAGGGTGCGGAAAACGCCGCGCTCCTTCTGAGGGCCGTAGCAGTGGCCGAGAGCGGCGACGAAGACGATGTCCGGGTCGTGCGTGTCGATAGCCACACGGCCGACGCGGCCCGTTTTCTCAAGGCCCATGTTCTTCCAGGTCTTGCCAGCATCGGTGGATCTATAGACGCCGTCCCCGATCGAGACGTTGCTCCGGATGAACGCCTCCCCTGTTCCCACCCAGACGACATTGGGGTCGGACGGGGCAACAGCCAGGGCGCCGATCGACTGGACCGGCTGGCCGTCGAAAACGGGCGCCCAGGTGGTCCCGCCGTCGGCGGATTTCCAGACGCCGCCCGACGATGCGCCGATGTAGTAGGTCAGGGGGTCTCCGGGAACGCCGACGACGGCTGAGGTCCGGTTCCCTGGCGGGCCGACATGACGATAGCGGAGGGTCTCCCATAGGTCCGGACTCACCGTCTGAGCCAGCAAAGGCATAGTCATGACTGACATGATCAGGAGAATGAACGAAACCAAGCGCAAAGCCTTTGATGACTTAGCGGTGAATTTTTTTTGCGACAGGTTGTGTCCACGGCCTGATTTTTTCATGATGTCCCTCCTCCCGTCGTTGAATATAATAAATCCAGGAAACATAATCAATTTCTTGGAAAAATAGCCTCCATGCTTTTTTATCTCCTGGCCGTTCCTGGTCTTTTCCCAATGTTGGTTATGCGGTAGCCCAAAATTCTATCAAAGGTCTAGCTGATGTTCTTGCGGACGTTATCAAGGTCCGATATTGAAAGCCAGCCAGGTAGAGCGTCGAAAAGGATGCAGGCTGAGAAAATAGCGGCCTGTCAATCGTCTTCGATAATGATGTTATTTTTTGGAATTGCTTTTCTTCAAATTAGCGATGGCAGGACGTGTTTAAATCCATTTTAGCCGAGGGATTATATGTTTAATTTTATTGTTTTAGATTCAACAAGATAGTCTCCTTGACACATCAGCAGGACATGATATCATGTACTCAATAAGTTTCATTATGAAGCGCAGTGATTTGCCTTTTGGAAGTGAATTTTCGCCTTCCCAGATTCGTCTTTCTCATGTGCTAGAACTCGCCCGGAAATACGGCGGAGATTGGAAGGCATTTGAAGCCGCTATAAGACAAGCATACTTCGAAAGTCACAGGACTTCTGATTACAACAAGGGAAAACTCGCAAATAATACTAAATTGGGAATGATCGCATATGATATCATCGACCGCGATGCCAATCTGACAGATCTTGGCCGAAAACTATATGAAATAAGAGAAGATGAGGAAAGACTATATAAAGAGCTATCTCGCCACATCCTCTTAAACTTGCATGGAATTACCCTCGTCCAATGTGTCCAAGATATTCAAGCTTCGGGGGAAACGCCTTCGCTTATAAAATTAAGGGAATGGCTCGAGGAACGTGGAATATATTTTCCTCGAGGCGGAAAACACCCAAGCATAATGCGATTGTGGCTTGAAAAGGCCGGCATTTTTACCTCTGGATGGAGGATTAATGAAGAGAAACTTGCAGAGATACTCGGCACTTCTACTACTGAGATAGAAGTTCTTTCCAAATTTTCGCCTGAACAAAAGGCGTATCTGAAAACCTTGGCCAACATAGGTCAACCTGGACGGCATTTGTCCAATGACATTGAGAAGCTGGCCACTTCCACTTATGGAATTAAGTTTGATGAGAAGAACCTGCCTAAACAGGTCCTATATCCTTTAGCGGAAGCGAATTACATAACTTTAGAGCGGGGCACAAAGCAAGCTGGCCGGGGCGCAAAGCCGTTTATCGTTTTGCCTACGAAGAAATTGGCAGCCGATCTAATTGTTCCCATCTTGAACCAGTTGGATCAACAAGTTCAATCAGATCTTCGGCCTTTTCTTCGTAAGCCGTTGTCGCAAATTGTCAGAGAACTAAGAGCTCGTGACAAGTACATGCGGGGCCTAGCGCTGGAAGCGATGGCTATTCGGCTGATGAGGCTTATTGATTTAGATTACGTCGTGACCCGCTTAAAAGGCAAGCAAACCGGCGGCGCAGAAGTGGATGTAATTTTTGAATCGAGTCGACTTGTTTACTCTAGGTGGCAGGTGCAATGCAAAAATACCAAAGTTGTCACGCTTGACGACATAGCTAAAGAAGTGGGTATTACTCACTTTCTTAAGAGCAACGTAATAGTAGTTTTGACAACCGGTAGAGTGGGATCTGAGGCTCGCAAGTACACGAATAAAATAATGACTGATTCAAATCTTTGTATCGTGATCGGAGACGGAGATGATATTGCGGGAATAATAAAAAATCCTCCTGCAATTGCTAATATTTTTAATCGTGAAGCAAAAAACGCAATGAAACTAAAGACCCTTATTATTTAGAATGAAAAACTGCAAAAACGAGATTTCTCCAAGAGTGTTTTTGAAGACAAAGCTCGGCTCCATTGTTCATGCCGATGCCGCTGATGTAATCAAGAATATAAAGACAAACTCTATTGATCTAATAATGACAAGCCCTCCTTTCGGATTGGTAAGGAAGAAAGAATATGGCAACGTCGATGCAGATGAGTATGTAGACTGGTTCCGGCCTTTTGCGAAGGAATTTAAGCGAGTTTTAAAAGAAAGCGGGAGTTTTGTTCTTGATATTGGAGGGACCTGGAAGCAAGGCCTTCCCACTAAACAC
>JBAQGA010000010.1:0-4802 GCA_049287565.1 Candidatus Aminicenantales bacterium | reverse complement strand
AACAGCGGGTCCTGCTGGCCGCTCCGACGGGCCGGGCGGCGAAGCGATTGGCGGAGGCCACGGGAAAAGAAGCCAAGACCATCCACAGGACCCTTGAATTCAACCCCAAAAAGGGAAATTTCAAGAGAAACGAGCGCTACTCCCTGACGGCCGATGTCCTCATCGTCGACGAGTCCTCGATGATCGACCTGCCGCTGATGAACGCTCTTTTAAAGGCCGTCCCCCGGGGGATGCGCTTGATCCTGGTCGGCGACAAGGACCAGCTGCCATCGGTCGGGCCGGGAAACCTGCTCCATGACATCATCGCTTCCGGAAAGATCGAAGTCGTGACGCTCGATGAGATCTTCCGCCAGGAGCAGGGCAGCCTCATCGTCCAGAACGCCCACCGGGTGAACCAGGGCCTGAGCCTGATCTACCCGTCGCGGGAGGACCGGGAGTCCGATTTTTATTTCGTCCGGCAAGACGACGAGGAAAAGGCCTTCCGGGCGATCATGAGCCTGTGCTGTTTCAACATCCCGCACAAGCTCGGAGTGCCGGCGCTCTCTCTCCAGATCCAGGTCATCAGTCCGATGTACAAGGGGAAGTGCGGTGTCGACAGCCTCAACCTCGAGCTCCAGGCCCGGCTCAACCCCCATTCCGAGGGGCTCAAAGTGGGGAGT
The DNA here is from genome assembly GCA_049287565.1 of Candidatus Aminicenantales bacterium. Taxonomy (GTDB): domain Bacteria; phylum Acidobacteriota; class Aminicenantia; order Aminicenantales; family UBA8522; genus UBA8522. The sequence continues at coordinate 4,143 of JBAQGA010000010.1, read as the reverse complement.
AGGGAGTTCCGGGTCCGCGACAAGGTCATGCAGATCAGGAACAACTACGAAAAGGAGATCTTCAACGGGGACATCGGGCTGGTCGTCCACATCGACAAGACGAACTACCGGCTACTCGTCGATTTCGACGGTCGTACGGTCGGATTCGAGAAGGATGAGCTCAACGACATCGTCCCGGCATATGCCGTCTCGGTGCATAAATCGCAGGGAAGCGAGTACCAGGCCGTGGTCATGCCCCTGCTGACCCAGCACTTCATCCTGCTCCAGCGGAATCTCTTCTACACCGCCCTGACCCGGGCCAAGAAGCTCAGCGTCGTCGTCGGCTCCTACAAGGCCCTCTACATCGCCATCAAAAACGACAAGCCGATCCGTCGCAACAGCCTTCTCAAGGAGAAACTGGCCCACGGGCTTCCCTCTTTCTTCGCTTAGTCCCTCTCCTTTAGACCGCCCCATTTTCGCCGTTTGACGAGCGGGGTGTAATTCTTCTATGATGACCGCGTTGAGGAGGTGCAGGTGAAAAGACCAATTCTTCTTATTTTGATAGGCACTCTCTTGATCCTGATCGTGACCCTGCTCGTCGCCGAGACCCTGATCGTCAAGGTCCAATCGACGAGCCTGCGCAGCTCCCCGAAGTTTTACGCGCCCGCTGTCCAGGCCCTCCGTGCCGGGGACAAGGTCGAGAAGATCTCGACCCAGGACGGCTGGATCCAGGTCAGGACCTCCGGCGGGGCGGTGGGCTGGGTCCATTCGAGCGCTGTCGTGGTCCCCAAGTTCGACCTCATGGCATCAAACCAGGGTCTCAAAACCCAGGCATCGGCCGATGAGATCGCTTTGGCCGGAAAAGGGTTCAACAAACAGGTGGAGGAGAACTACCGGGCGAAACACGGAGAACTGAGCTTCGTCTGGGTGGACAAAATGCTCCAGATCAAGATCTCCGCCGCCAAGGTTGAGGGATTTCTGAAAGCGGGCCGGCTGGCTGGATTTGGAGGTGGCCGATGAGAGCCCTCCAAAAAATCGCCCCGGTTTCGATCACATTTTTCGTCGTCGTTCTGCTCGCCTCCTGCGCCGCCGTCCAGCAGGGCGCTGATATCCTGGCCGGCGCCGGGCAGATCTCGGAGAGCGACCGCCAGGCGATCCAGAAAACCAGCCAGGCCGTGAGCGCTACATTCTCCGAGATCACCGAAGAACAGGAGTATTACATCGGCCGCAGCGTCGCCGCCCTTATCCTCGCTCAATATCCGGCTTACGATAATCCGGCCCTGACCACCTACATCAACACCCTAGGCCAGGCGATCGTCTATTCGTCGGACCGGCCGGAAATCTATGCGGGATATCATTTTCTCATCCTGGATACGGAAGAGGTCAACGCCCTGTCCGCTCCCGGCGGGTTTATCTTCATCAGTAAAGGCCTGGTCCGCCGCTGTCACAACGAAGAGATGCTGGCCTCGATCCTGGCTCATGAAGTCGGCCACGTCTGCGCCAAGCATGGGCTGCAGGCGATCAAGAAGTCCCGGCTTGTCGACGCCTTCCGGGTCATCGGACAGGAGGCCGCCCGCCGCTATGGGCCGGAGGAGTTGGCCGAGCTGACGACCGCTTTCGAGGGCGCCCTGGGAGACGTCGTCGAGACGCTCGTTGTCCGGGGGTACGACCGGAAATACGAGTACGAGGCGGACGGGCTGGCGGTCAAGTTCGACGTCGCCGTCGGGTATTCCCCGAAGGGGCTGACCGATTTTCTCCAGACCATGGTCGATGATTCTTCGGCCGCCGCCGGAAAGGGCTGGTTCAAGACCCATCCCTCGGCCGAGCAGAGGATAGAGAAGGTGAAGACTCAGCTCAACGCCCTGTCCGCGGTCCCGGAAGAAGCACAGGTCCGCACCGAGAGGTTCGAGCAGAGTATGACCGCGTTGAAGTAGGGCGACGATCTAACCATCATGGCCACTGCCCCGCGGTCTCTGCTGCGCAAACGTCTCGGCCGCGGTCTCTTGGTGGGGTTGGGTGCCTTCGCCATCGCCCTTCTCTTCCACAGCCTCAAGATCGCCCGGCCGCTGGAATGGAAATCCTGGGATGCCAGGCTGAGACTTCTCGCCCAACCGGAGCGGGCCGGCGGGGATATCGCTATCTTCCTTATCGACCAGTACAGCCTCGACTTCTACGAAAAACAGCAGGGCTTGCCCTGGCCGTGGCCGCGGCAGCTTTATTCCGCGGTGATCGATTACCTGCGAACGGGCGGCGCCAAGGCGGTCTTCTTCGACCTTTTCTTTACCGAAAGTTCGCGGTCCGGCGTCGAGGACGACGAGGACATGGCCCGGGCGATGGCCCGGGCGGGAAACGTCTTTCTTCCTCTATCACTCAGCCAGAAAGAAGAGTCGGAGGACGCCGTCCCTGCGGATACGCTCGAACGGTTCGCCCTTTCCGCAGCGGACCTTCCTGAACGCTCTTTCCCCTCTGCCCGGTCCGCCGGTCTGCCCGTTGACGTTCTGCTTCAGGCGTCGCGGGGGACGGGAAATGTCCTTTTCCTCCCCGACAGCGACAGCATCTTCCGGCGTCTGCCGCTGGCTTCGGAATACCGGGGTCTTTTGATCCCTTCGATTCCCGTGGCCTTGGCCAGGTTTGTAGGGGCAGGGAAGACGCTTGCCGAGGTTCCCTTGGACTCCTCCGGGCAGATGATCATCCGTTATCACGGACCCACAGGGACTTATAGAACCTTTCCCATCGTCTCGATCATAAACTCCTGGGCGCTTATGGAAGAAGGTCAGGAGCCGCAGGTTCCCCCTTCCGAATTTGCCGGCAAGACCGTCCTCATCGGAGGGAGCGCACCAGGGATCCTAGACAACCGGGCCACGCCCTTGAGCGGAGTCTATCCGGGTGTCGAGATCCATGCCACGGTCCTGGACAACATTTTGCGGCAGGATTTCGTCCGCCTGCCGCCGGGAGCCCTTTTCCTGGGTTTTCTGTTGATCGTTTCCCTTCTCACGGCGGTCGCCGCCTCTCTGCTGAGAAAGATCTGGCAGCTCGTTGTCCTTTTCATCTTCCTGTTGGCGCTTCCCTGCGGAGCCGCCTGGCTGGCCTTTCGCGCGGGCTACTGGTTGGCCTTTGTCGTCCCGGAATTCGCCGTGGTCGCGGGGTTTATCGCCGCCGCGCTCCTCAATTACAGCGTCGAAGGGAAGCAGCGCCGCTTCATCAAGAATGTTTTCAAGCACTACCTAAGCCCCGACGTCATCGAAAGAGTCATCGAGAACCCCTCGCTCCTCCGCCTCGGCGGAGAGAGACGGGAGGTTACTTCCTTCTTCTCCGACGTGGCCGGGTTCACGACGATCTCCGAAGCGCTCTCGCCCGAGGAACTGGTCGACCTGCTGAACGAGTATCTCTCCGAGATGACTGAGATTATCCTCTCTTCCGGCGGGACGCTGGACAAATATGAAGGGGATGCCATCATTGCTTTCTGGAACGCGCCCCTCGAACAGCCGGACCACGCCCTGCGGGCCTGCCGCGCCGTCCTCAGATGCCAGGGACGACTGTTCGAGCTCCAGCCCCGTTTCCAGGAGAAATACGGCCGCGCCATCGCCATGCGCATCGGAATCAACTCCGGCCCGGCCGTCGTCGGGAACATGGGCTCGAGCCGGCGTTTCGATTACACGGCCATGGGGGATACGATCAACCTGGCCGCCCGGCTGGAAGGCGCCTGCAAGCAGTACGGGATCCGCACCCTGGTCGGTGAGGAGACCTATCGGCGTGTCCAAGTGGAGATCGCCGGACGCGAAGTCGATGTCATCCGGGTCGTCGGGAAAACGAAACCGGTGGCCGTTTATGAGATTATAGGGGAGAAGGCTGAGCCGGCTGCGGGCGAGGCGGCGAAATTGACCCTCTATGGAGAAGCCCGGGAGGCTTACAAACGCCGCGAATGGGACAAAGCGGCGGAGCTCTTCGGCAGGATTGAAGGCGACCCGGTGTCCGCCCTCTACAGGGAGCGCTGTCTCAGCCTGAAGCAGTCACCGCCGCCGGAGGATTGGGACGGAGCCTTCACCCTCAAAAGCAAGTAGAAGGAAGGATTGAACATGGAGATGGAATTCTGGGGCGTCCGCGGGTCGGTTCCGGTTTCCGGCAAAGACGTGGTGAAATACGGGGGCCACACGCTCTGCACCT
>JBAQGA010000009.1:0-7880 GCA_049287565.1 Candidatus Aminicenantales bacterium | reverse complement strand
TTGCTACACTAACAGAGATCTGCCCTCCTGTCAAGCCCCTTAACCCATTTCTATGACGTAGGCCCGACTCGATGCGCTTGTTTGACAGAAATGACGCTGTATGTTAAATTTAGACCCTATTTCTGTCTAAAAGGAAGATCCGTGTTCGCGATCATCAAGACTGGCGGCAAACAGTACAAAGTCCAGCAAGGCGACGTTCTCAGCGTGGAAAGACTCCCGGCCGGGCCGAAAAAGAAGATCCTGTTCGACCAGGTCCTCCTCATCGCCGACGATAAAGAGACCCTGATCGGCACTCCGTTACTCGAGAAGGCGGCGGTCAGGGCCGAGGTCATCGAGGATTTCAAGGATGACAAAGTTATCGTTTTCAAGAAAAAAAGGCGCAAGCAGTATCGGCGGACACGGGGCCACCGGCAGCCGCTGACGGGGGTCAAGATATTGAATATCGCCGCCGATGCGGCCTCCCTGCCCCCCGAGGAGGCCGCCGAACCCGAGCCGCGGGCCGAAAAGGGCCCCGTCAAAGCCGAGACGGCGGAGGCTGCAGCGGCCAAAAAGCCGGAAAAAAAGGAAGTCAAGCCCCAGAAAAAGGCCGGAGCCGCAAAACCGGAGAAAGCCAAGAAGTCTGCCCGAGCCAAGAAGGAGACTCCGGCCAAAGCGTCCCCCAAGAAGAGGGCAAAATAAAGGAGAACCAGCATGGCGCACAAGAAATCAGGCGGAAGCGCGAAGAACGGAAGGGACAGTTGCGGCAAGCGGCTGGGGGTCAAGCGGTTCAGCGGCCAGCAGGTCCATGCCGGGTCGATCCTGGTCCGTCAGCGGGGGACTCCGGTCAAGCCCGGATCCAACGTCAGCCGGGGCAAAGACGATACGCTTTTTGCCCGGATCGACGGAGTCGTCCGTTTCGAAAACAAGGGAAGCAGGGGGAAATTCGTCTCGGTCCTGCCGGCATAGAGGCGTTGGCCAAAATCCCGACCGTTTTTCGCAGCCCCGGAAAAAGCCCGGTCGGTTCTTTCCCCAGAAGACGAGACCGCGCAGGACGATTTTCCTGCCCGGCGGAGGCGCCAGCGAAGAACTGATGTTCGTCGATCAAGTGAGAGTCGCGCTCCGGGCCGGCAAGGGGGGAAACGGCTGCGTCAGCTTTCGGCGGGAGTGGGGCGTTCCCAAAGGCGGCCCGGACGGCGGACGCGGTGGAGATGGGGGCAGCGTCTTCCTGGTGGCCGAGGAAGGATTGAGTTCTCTGTCCTATTTCCGCTTTCACCCGATCAACAAGGCCCGCCATGGCGCTCCCGGCCAGGGAGGGAACTGCTCCGGCAAGAAGGGGCAGGACTTGGTCCTGAGTGTTCCGGTCGGAACGGTCGTCAAGGAGGCGGCCTCGGCAAAAGTCCTTTTCGATTTCCTGCGCCCCGCCCAGAAATATCTTGCCGTCCAGGGCGGGAAAGGGGGCCGGGGGAACGCGACCTATGCAACGCCCACTCACCGGACGCCGCGCGAATGGCAGCCCGGGATGCCCGGCGAAGACAAGGATCTCATCCTCGAGCTCAAGCTGATCGCCGATGTCGGCCTGGTCGGCTTTCCCAACGTCGGCAAATCCACCCTGATCTCCAAGATTTCCTCGGCCCGGCCGGTCATCGCCGCCTATCCCTTCACCACCCTGGTCCCCCATCTCGGTGTCGTCGATGTGGGAACGGACAGGAGCTTCGTCGTGGCCGACATCCCCGGCCTCATCGAAGGTGCGCACCGGGGACACGGCCTGGGGACGCGATTCCTGAAGCACATCGAACGAACCAAAGTGCTCGTTCATCTCGTCGATGTCTCTCCCTACAGCGGCCGGAACCCCGTCGAAGACTTCGGTATCGTCATGGATGAGCTCGCCTCCTATAACCCCGATTTGGCCAAGCGTCCGCTGATCCTGGCGGCCAACAAGATCGACCTTCTGACTGAGGAGAGGAAGCGGCTGGAAGCCGTGAAGCACCTGGCCGTCCGCCGGAAGCTTCCGTTTTTTGCCATCTCCGCCCTGAAAGGGAAAGGATTGAAAGAACTCCTCGCCGCTATCGGCGAGACTCTGGCCGGGCTCGAGAAGAAGAATGGCTAAAGGGACGAAGAAAGAGAGGATCGGTCTTCTGGGAGGGACATTCAATCCTGTTCACCTGGGACACCTGCGGGCGGCCGAAGAGGTCCGGTCGAGGTTCGCTCTGGACCGCATCCTCTTCATCCCCTCCTACTTTCCGCCGCATAAGCAGACGACCGGCATGGCCTCACCCGAAGACCGCTTCGCCATGGTCGAGCTGGCCGTGCGCGCTTATGCCTGCCTGGTGGCCTCGCCCCTCGAGATCGAGGCCCAGGAGAGGTCTTATTCCATCATCACCCTGAACAAGGTCAAGGCCATCTACCCGGATGCCTGGATTTTCTTCATCTTGGGCGTCGACGCCTTCCTGGAGATCGAGACCTGGAAGTCCTACCGGGAGGTGCTGGAGCAGTGTCGTTTCATCGTCATCAGCCGGCCTGGGTTCGACCTGGCCGCCGCCCGGAATGCCCTCCCCCCGGAATATGAGGAGAGTTTCCACGACTTCCCGGAGGCGGAGGATATCGGAGAGGACTTTCTGGCGCAATTCCGGATCTTTCTCCTCGCCATACCGGCCCTCGATATCTCCTCGACCGAAATCCGCCGCCGGGTCAGAAGGGGCCGGTCCATCCACGGGCTTGTCCCGGGGTCCGTGGAGGAATATATCCACAGGAAGAACCTGTATCAGGAGTAATATGACGAAAGAAATGAACCCCAGACTCAACAAGAGAAACCTTCCACCGGAAGTTCGTCTTTCCGTTCAGGCCAGCCAGGCCAAGAAGGCGGAAGACATCGTCGTTCTTGACCTCAGGGGGCTTTCCTCCTTCACCGATTTCTTCGTCATCATGACGGGGAATTCCACCCGCCAGAACACGGCCATCTCCGATTCGATCGCGCAAGCGTTGAAAAGAAACAGGCTGATGCCGATCGGTGTCGAAGGCCGGGGGCCGGCCGAGTGGATCCTCCTCGATTACGGCAGCTTCATCGTTCACGTCTTTTCGAAACAGGCCCGGGAGTATTACTCACTTGAGAAATTGTGGGGTGATGCCCCACGGCTTTCCTGGTCCGGCCCCTGATACCTTAAGTTCCCAGTTGACTTTTTGTCCCCGAATCATTATCTATTATTGCCCCTTTGAGAGGGCCGGCCGGATCAGACCGACCTTTCGGAAAGAGGACAATGAAACATCGATCGCCGACGCGCCTGAGGATCCTCTGGCCGGGGAAGACCAAGAAGCGGGAGTGGCGGGCCCTCGAGGAATTCTACCTGGCGAGGATCCGCCAGCTCGTCCCCTGCGAGCTGGTGGAGACCAAGGAAGCCAAAGGGCTGAAGGACAGGGAGGCCGAAAAAATCAAGAAAATTGAAGCGAAAAACCTTGAAAAACACCTGGACGATGATTATATTATTGGCCTCTTTGACCGAGGAAAAGAGATGAGTTCTGAAGATCTGGCGCGATTTCTCGACGGGCGGCTGTCCTCCCCGAGACCGACGGCCTTCATCGTCGGCGGGTTCGCCGGCCTGGCGGCGGACATCATGGACAAGGCCAATTTCCGTCTCTCTCTTTCCAGGATGACGTTCTCTCATGAGCTCTGCCGTATCGCTCTGCTGGAGCAGGTCTACCGCGCCCTGACCATCCTCAAGGGCAAAAACTACGCAAAGTGAAGGGGGATATGTTGACCAAAAGAGAAAAACAGGCCTACGAAAAAACGCTCGTCGCACAGAAGGAGAAGATCGTCCAGAAGCTGAGCCAGTTGACCAACGAAAGCAAAGAGGTCGAGACCGACATCGCTCAGGATCTCGTCGACAAGGCCGAAAGCTCCTACACCAAGGAGTTCCTGCTGAGCCTGTCCGACGCCGAAAGGGAGCAACTCCGCTTGATCGATGGCGCCCTGCGCAGGCTCCCCACCAAGGAATTCGGGATCTGTCAGATGTGCGCCAAGGAGATCGGCAAGAAGCGGCTGGCCGCCCTGCCCTGGACGCCTTACTGCATCGATTGTCAGCAGAAAAAAGAAGAATCGACTTGACGTCGCTGCGGGCCCGGCTCTCCGCCTGGGGGAAGCTGGGCGCGCTCCTTCTCTTCCCTTCTTCCTGTGAGATCTGCCGGGCTCTTCTGGTCAGGCCGGGTGAGAAGGTCGTCTGCCGGAACTGCCTGGATGGCTTGAGGATGACCGATTCTCCCTTCTGTCTCTGCTGCGGCCGGTTTTTTAACGGCTCCGGAGAAAGCCACCTGTGCGCCGTGTGCCTGGAGAGAAGACCTTCATTCGTCAGGCATCGCTCTGTGGCCAGGTATGAAGGCGTGGTCAAAGACATCATTCTGATCTACAAGTACCGGGGCTTCGAAGTCCTTTCCCGGTGCCTGGGCGATTTTATCATCCGGAACCTTGGCCGGGAGGAAGACCTCTGGTCGGGCCTGGAGGCGATCATCCCCGTGCCGCTTCATCCCGCTAAGGAGAGGAGCAGAGGGTTCAATCAGGCCCGGCTCCTGGCTAGGAGGCTGTCTCAACTCACCAACGTTCCCCTCGTCAATAGGTGCCTGGTGAAGGTCAGGCCAACGCCCGCTCAGACGTCCCTGAAGGCGTGCGATAGAGAAACCAACCTGAGGGGGACCTTCCGCGTCAGGAAGCCGGCCGGACTCGCCGGGAAGGTCGTGCTCCTCGTGGATGACGTCTGCACGACCGGATCGACGCTCCGCGAATGCAGCAAGGCGCTGCGCCAAGCGGGAGTCAAAGAGGTCCGGGCGGTGACCATCGCTCACGCCTGAGTCGGCCAAAAAAAATGCCGGAAACCTCGCCGGCTTCCGGCATTTCTTTCGGCTGGGCCGTCAGACCGGTTATTTCTTGGACGTCTCTTCGCTTTTCGGTTTGAGGATCTTGACCTTCCGGGGTTGGAGCTCCGGCCTCTTCGGCAAGATAATCTTCAATACGCCGTTCTCATGCTCGGCCTGGATCTTGTCCTGATCGATGTGGTTGGGCAGGGTGAAGGACCGGTAGAATGAGCCGTAAGCGCGCTCGATCCGGTGATAGTTTTCTTCCTTGGTCTCTTTCTCCAGCTTCCTCTCGCCGTAAATGCTCAGGGTGTTATCCTCGATCTTGATGTCGACGTCTTTTTCGTTGATGCCGGGGATCTCAGCGGTCAAGACGAGCTGTTTCTCGTCTTCGTAGATATCCACAGCGGGAGCCCAGCTGCTGGAGATCATATCTTTCTCTTCGCTGCGGGCGGTCGAAACGGCATCCTCGAATAACCGGTTCATCCTGTCCCTCAAGGTAACGAGATCCCTGAAGGGATCCCATCTGATAATAGCCATTTTTAACCTCCTGAGTTGAATCGTAAGCCAATAATATTATAATAGTTTAGTATGCTATTGTCAAGTATTTATAATATATATATATCATATATCGATGTATTATCTATTCTTCTTATTATGAATAATTTGGCGAAAGAGAATTGTCTAACTTTCGTCTTGCCCCAGCTTTCTCCGTTGGCGCCCTTGGATCAAGACGATCGTCTCCCCTCTTGGCGACTTTTCCCCGATGTCCTTGCGCAGCTTGCTCAGCGGTCCTCTGATGAATTCCTCATGAACCTTGGTCAATTCCCTGGCCACCACCGCTTCCCGGTCGCCCAGGGTTTCTTCGGCCAGCGCCAGAAATTCGGCCATCCTCCGAATAGGCAGGTAGAAAACCAGGGTCGCCCCCTCCTCCCTTAGGGAAACGAAAAGCTTCCTCGTCTTCTCTTTCTTGGGCGGCGGGAAACCGAGAAATAGGAAGCGGTGCGTCGGAAGACCGGAAGCCGAGAGTGCGGCGATGACGGCAGAGGGCCCGGGCAGGGGGACCACCTTTATACCTGCCCTGATCGCTTCCCTGATAAGCGGGTAGCCGGGGTCCGAAATTCCCGGAGTTCCCGAGTCCGATACAAGGGCGATATCTTTGCCCCCTTCGAGGAGGGCGAGAATCCGGGGGATTTTCTGTCCTTCTTTCGGCTGATAGTAGCTAATCAGCTTTTTCTGGACCTTATAGCGGGCGAGGAGCTTGAGGGTTTGACGCGTATCCTCGCAGGCGATCGCTTCGACCTCCCGGATGACCCGGAGTGCCCGGAAAGAGAGATCCTCAAGATTGCCGATCGGCGTAGCGACGACAAAAAGGCGGCCATTTTGAATCATTTGTTCCGGTCGTAGGGATAGAGAAAGTCATGGCCGACGGTCCGGGTTGAGATCTTGGCGATCGGCGGCATCTTCCGTTTGAACTCCGAGCCGGCGATCAGGGCCTCGACTCTACGGACGGCCTCCTTCTTGAAGCCGGAAGCGATCACTTCATCGCCTGCCTTTCTTTCATCGACGAGCTCATAGAGGATCTCGTCGATCTCGGCGTAGGTCAGGCCGATTTCTCCCTCATCCGTCTGGCCGGGCCAAAGACCGGCGGTCGGAGCCTTCTTGATGATCCGGGAGGGAAGCCGCAGATGCGCCGCCAGTGCCCGGACCTGTGTCTTATAGAGGTCGCCGAGAGGGTTGATGGCGCAGGCCATATCTCCGTGGATCGTCCCGTAGCCGAGGAGCAGTTCGGTCTTGTTGCTTGTCCCCAGGATGAGGGCCTTTTCGCGCGCGGACTGATCGTACAGGATCGACATCCGCTCCCGGGCCATCTTGTTGCCGATCAGAACCCTGTCCTTGGTCGGATAGCGGGAAAAGTAGGCATCCACCATCGGCGAGATGTCGATCAACCGCGTCCGGATGCCGAGTTTCTCGACCACGGCCTGCGCATCTTTCACGTCTTCGCTGCAGGTGTCCTTGTACGGCAGGATGATCCCGAGAACCTGCTTCGCGCCCAGCGCTCCGGCCGCCAGGGCGGCGCAGACCGAGGAGTCCAGGCCGCCCGAAAGCCCGACGATGCCGCGGCGGAAACCGAACTTGTGAAGCTCCTCCCGGATAAACGCCCAGAGGACCTTTTCCACGAAGGGGGCATTAATCTTCATCGTCGCGGACGATCCTTTCGAGGGCATGAAGGATGACCTCCGGCTGGTCGTCCCTCTTGAATGTCCATTTCTTGCGGGCCGAGCGGATGTCCTCGAGACGGAGGTCGGCGAGGACGAGCTCTTCCTCGATCTCTGCCGCCTTGGCCAGGCGGCGGCCGGCCGGGCTGAAGACGAACGACCCTCCGGCGAACGTCTTGCCGTCCTCGATGCCCACCCGGTTGCAGTAGAGGACGAAGACCGTGGAAAAAAAGGAAATCGTCTCTCCCATGAGTTCCCACATCCGGCTGGTGGCGAAAGCATCACCCTTGGCCATCCCTCTCCCCGGGGCGGCGCTGATGACGATGATGAGGTCCGCTCCGTCGGCGAAGAGAAGATATCCGGCCCCGTAGCTTAGAAATTCCCGGCAGATCATCAGGCCGACTTTTCCGAAAGACGTCGCGAACGCCCGGAAGTGCCGGCCGCGGGCAAAAAACTTCGCCTCCTCGAACATCCCTCCCGTCGGCAGGAAGACCTTGCGGTGGATGTGGATGATTTTTCCGCCGGCGAGATAGGCGGCCGAGTTGTAGAACAGCCCCTTTTCTTTTTCCTCCAGGAAACCGGTCACGATGTCGATCGACCGGCTGGCCGCGATGAGCTTCCGGAAGAGAGGATGGCGGGCCGGCTCGATGGCCACTTCCGGGACGAGATCCATCAGCGTGTAGCCGGTCAGGCTCAACTCGGGAAAGATGATGAGATCGGCTTTCCTCCGGCGGGCTTTTCCTATGAATTGGAGGTGAAGGTCCAGGTTTTCCCTGATATCGCCGAGCCGGGGAGAGAGCTGAGCCAGGGCTGCTTTCACAGCAGAGAAATTAGCACAAATGG
>JBAQGA010000008.1:0-23141 GCA_049287565.1 Candidatus Aminicenantales bacterium | reverse complement strand
CGATATGACGGTCGATGAAGTTATGTGCGAACTCGAAAAAGACAGAGCGTTTTTCGATCAATCGGGAGGAGGGATTACGTTCACCGGAGGGGAGCCCCTCAATCAGCCGGAATTCCTCGAGAGTCTGATCGATTCCGTGAATGGAGCCGGATTATCCATCGCTCTTGATACTTCAGGATTCGCTCCGGCCGGTCTTTTCCGGAGGATCGCTGGGAAAGTCGATGTTGTGCTTTATGATTTGAAGATCATCGATGAGACGCGGCATAAAGAATTCACGGGAGTTTCCAACCGCCTCATCCTGGAAAATCTCCGCCGTCTTTCCGGGATCAAAACGGAGGTTTGGCTCAGAGTGCCGATTATCCCGGGTGCGACCGACGACGAAGAGAACATGGGGGCGATCATAGACCTTGCTTGTGAAATGGGCCATATAAAGAACGTGGGACTCCTGCCGTACCACTGGGGAGGCATGGACAAGGCTGTGCGGCTGGGCAATGCTTCTTCGTTCAAGCGTTTTGAAGCATTGAGCGATGAAAAGTACGAACAGATCGAAACGGCATTCCGTGAAGCCGGTTTTGAAATCCGGAAAGGAGGTTAAGGATGAACGAACGGATCAGGAAATTACGCCAGCAGTCCCTGGATGCGAAACCGGCCGTCAACGCCGAAAGGGCCAGGCTTATGACCGAATTTTACAGGAAGCCCGGTGTTGCGAGTCTTTCTTATGCCCTGCAGCGCGCCCTGGCTTTCAAGCACGTCCTTGAGCACAAAACGATCTGCATTAACGATGGTGAGCTCATAGTCGGTGAAAGAGGGCCTGCCCCCAAGGCGACTCCCACTTATCCTGAGGTTTGTATTCATTCGCGGAATGACCTCAAACACCTGAACGACAGGAAAAAGACTCCTTACACAGTCGATGCAAAGACCGAAAAGACGTATCTGGAAGAAATCATCCCCTTCTGGAAAGGAAGATCTCAGCGCGAACGTATCTTTTCCGAGATGACCCAGGAGTGGAAAGATGCTTACGAAGCGGGAATCTTCACCGAGTTCATGGAGCAGCGGGCACCCGGGCATACTGTTCTGGACGGCAAGATCTACGCCAAAGGCATGCTCGATTTCAAGAAAGATATCGCGCGATCGCTGGAAAGCCTCGATTTCTACGGCGATCCCGAGGCTTATGATAAGAAAGAAGAACTGAAAGCGATGGCCGTCTGTGCAGATGCCCTGATAAGCTTCGCTCACCGTTATGCCGCAAAGGCCAGGGAACTAGCCGTCAAGGAAAGGAATCCGGTAAGGAAAAAAGAGCTCGAAAAGATTTCTGAGGTATGCGAGTGGGTTCCGGCCAACGCTCCGCGCGATTTCCGGGAAGCCCTCCAGCACTACTGGTTCATTCACCTGGGTGTGATTACAGAGTATAACACCTGGGATTCGTTCAATCCCGGCCGGCTCGACCAGCACCTGTGGCGGTTCTATAAAAAGGGGATAGAAGACGGAAACCTGACCAGGGAATCGGCCCGGGAATTGCTCCAGGCCTTCTGGGTGAAGTTCAATAATCAACCCGCTCCGCCCAAAGTTGGAGTGACTGCAGAAGAAAGCGGCACGTACACAGACTTTGCCCTCATTAACGTCGGCGGCCTCAAGGAGGACGGAAGCGATGCCGTCAACGAGCTGAGCTATCTCATCCTCGACGTCGTCGAGGAGATGCGCATCCTCCAGCCGAGCTCAATGGTCCAGGTCAGCGCCAAGGGGCCGGACGAATTTGTGCTCAGGACTCTCGATATCATAAAGACGGGGTTTGGCCAGCCTTCGGTATTCAACACAGATGCCATCATCCAGGAACTCATCCGCCAGGGAAAGAGCGTCCAGGACGCCCGCAACGGCGGGGCCAGCGGCTGTGTGGAAGCCGGGGCCTTCGGCAAAGAGGCCTATATCCTTACCGGATACTTCAATATTCCCAAGGTCTTTGAGATCACTCTTCACAACGGTCTCGACCCGCGGACGGGGAAAAGGATTGGACTCAAGACAGGAAACCCTCGTACGTTCAAGACTTTTGATGAGCTCTACTCTGCCTTCGAGAAACAGATGAACTTTTTCATCAACGTCAAGATCCGCGGCAGCAATGTCATCGAGGCCCTTTATGCAAAATACCTACCCGCACCATTCTTGTCCATTCTTATAGACGATTGTATTTTGAGGGGAAAGGACTATCATGCCGGCGGCGCTCGCTACAATTCGAACTACATACAAGGCGTAGGACTGGGTACGATTACTGATATCCTGAGCTCCATCAAGTCCAACGTTTATGATAAGAAGAAATTTGGCATGGCGAAACTCGTCAAGGCCCTGGATGCGAATTTCGCAGGCTACGAGGACATCCGCCAGGTCGTGATAAACAAAACTCCGAAGTTCGGTAATGACGACGATTCCGCCGATTCCCTGATGAAGCGGATTTTCGAGTCGTATTTCGCGGCCATAGATGGAAGGCCGACTTACAGGGGCGGCCAGTATCGGGTCAATCTGCTGCCCACCACAGTCCACATTTACTTCGGGAAGGTGACGGGTGCAACCCCGGACGGACGGCTGGCCGGAGAACCGGTTTCCGAAGGTGTCTCGCCCGTGCAGTCGGCGGACAGGAACGGCCCCAGCGCTGTCATCAAGTCTCTGGGGAAGCTCGATCACGTCCGTACCGGAGGGACCTTACTCAACATGAAGTTCTCTCCTCAGCTTCTGGCCGATAGGACAGGACTGACGGCTTTAAAGGATTTGATCAGGACATACTTCCGGTTAATGGGGCACCATGTCCAGTTTAACGTGGTTACAGCCGAAACCCTGCGTGATGCCCAGAAGCATCCGGAGAAATACCGCGACCTCGTCGTACGTGTCGCTGGTTACAGCGATTATTTCGTCGATTGCGGCGTCGAGCTCCAGAACGAGATCATCCACCGGACTGAACACCAGCAGTTTTAGTCAGCGATAGTCTTCCAGTCGATTTTTTCCTTGAAGCCTGCAATCGGAAGCCGATGGGGTTTCCGATTGCAGGACTGACCCCCAAAATTCGGAGCACCCTGAGTGCTAAAGGGTAGCCGTAAGGACATCCTGAACCGATTCTTAATGCTCGAAATCGTAAGGACATCGTATACTCTTTGGCCCTGAACAGGGGGGATTGACAACTCTTCCTGTGAAAGAGGAAGGGAAAGTCTTGATGAGCTTCCCCTCGCGCTTGATGAAGACCCGCCGTTGATGGGTAGAGAGCGTGGCCCCAACGTATTGCCGTTCCAGCTTTCAGCGGATGAAATAGGCAGCGCCGGTGAACTCGATCGAGCCGTGGCTGTCGACCTTGCGGGCGAACGACACTCGGCCCTTGGCGATGGGAAGAGCGAGGCGACCGTAGGCATCCATGTAGGGTTCGAGAGAGAAGCCGTCCGGGAGATGGCGGCAGAGCGAGGTCGTCTGCTTATCGGGGAACTGACTGGCCGAAGCGGTTTGTCCGACGACATCGATGGTGTGGAAGGAATAGAAGCGGTTGACGCCTCGTGACCCCCGCAGATAACGTGGCCCGACCAGGTCGGTTTGCTGAAGGTCGCCCATTTTACGAGCCGGGACATAGGGATAGGGCGGTCCGCCGGGAGTACGCTCGACCTTGGCCTTCTTTGTCTTGCCGGCCCGGGCCAGGATCTTCTCGATGGTCGAGATAGAAGGGAGCCGACGTATTCCTCGTCGTTGAAGCTCGAAATGGATCGTCTCGGCGCCGATTCCGGCGAAAGCCGCCCGACGGATCTTGTGGACTGCCAGCTCGTCACGGAGAGCCAAGATCTTGATAGATTCGAATTGCTTTGAGGCGGATCTCATATTTCCAGCGTTCTTTCATCGCCATCGACTCCTTCCGAATGATCTCGGAAGAAGTTTAGGCGATATCCAAAATGGTTCACAATGTCCTTACGGTTTTTTGGTATACAATGTTCTTACGGAAACCCGTTAGTATATAATTCGGTATGGGCAGGGCGTTATGATGAAGCGTTAGAAGAAATAACAAAGGCAATAAGCTTTGATGATGAATATAAAAGCTATTACATGAGGACTCTTGCCGTAGTTTATGCCTTAAAATGTATGTATTCCGAAGCGCTAGCCGAGATCGATAAGACCAAAGATTGGCCTTCCTGGAAAACGAACCCATGGTTTCGGCGTGATCGTGCCTGGATTCTGGCTCTCTGTGGCAGGCGCGGAAATGCCCTGGAAGCTCTAGAGGAGCAGAAATCTCTCCATTTAGACACAACTTATGATGAAGCCTGTGTATACGCAGGCTTGGGCGACAAAGACAAGGCCTTCAAATACCTGAATATGGCATATGAATCCTATTCCTCTCAAATGATCCAGCTTGTATCGGATTGGTGTCTCCATAGTCTCCACGACGACCCGCGCTTCGAGGAGCTAGCGAAAAAAGTCGGATTTCCGGTCATCTCCAAGAAAGTCCAGGACTAAGGACTTCTCCTAATCCTCGGATTGTTATTGAAGGAACTGGTGATATCCTTTATTAAGAAATGGCGTAATTAAAGTCATTTTAGCATACCGGACAACCGGGAGGGACCCCATGATCCGAGGTTTGACAGGAGAATATATCGTCAAGTAGTCAGGCAAGGGACGGAAATCTGAAGCCGAGCCTCCTTGCGCCGGGGGGGGGGTCCCGTCATCTGGCCGGGTTGATCATTGAAAGCGGTTAGGGGGACGGGATTGTCCTTTGCCCGCAGGGCCGGACCTCCCGGCCGGGGCGCTCGCCGTCACCCAACTCTTCCCTTGCCTGTTCCACCAGGGCCATCAGGCGCTCGGCGACATCCGGGAACAGCTCGATGACGTTGTGGCGTTCCCCGATATCCTTTTCCATGTCATAAAGCTCGTATCCTGTTTTTCTTTTTTCCGTGGGTCCCGGGAATCCTTCCCGGCCAGGCTCCAGGCCTTCATACGAAGTGTAAGTGTGGGGAACATGGAGCTTCCATTTCCCCTGCCTGACGGCTTGGAATTCCGTCCCGTAGTAGTAGAGCAACTCCTGGCGGGGCGAGACCTCGGTTTCTCCGGTGAGGAGGGGGAGGAGGTTAAGCCCGTCGATCTTCTTTTCCGGGAGCGGTGCCCCGGCGGCCGCCGCGAAAGTCGGCAAGATATCCATCGTCGCGGCCATCCCGTGGCATACCCATCCCGCCTTGATCCGTCCCGGCCAGCGCATGACGCAGGGCACCCGGACGCCGCCCTCCCATTCCGAGCCCTTTCCCTCGCGCAGAGGCCCCGCCGACCCGGCGTGATTCCCGAAATTGAGCCAGGGCCCGTTGTCGCTGGCGAAGACGACGAGGGTCGTCTTGTCAAGGCCGGCCTTTTCCAGAACCCCAAGGATCTCTCCCACCGACCAGTCGATCTCCATGATGACGTCACCGTACAGGCCCTGTTCGCTCTTGCCCCGGAATTTCCCTGAAACGCCAAGGGGGATATGAGGCATCGAATGGGGCACAAAAAGAAAGAAAGGGCGATCCCCGTGTTTTTCGATGAAACGGACGGCCCGCTCCGTGTAGAGCGTCGTCAGCCGGTCCTGGTCCGCTAACGTCCGGATCTCGGAGACCTTTTCGCTCCCTTCGATGAGAGGGGGGTAGGGATAACGGGCTTTGTATTCGTCCGGTCCGACGGGCCGGCCGTCGAATCCCACCGGCCACATGTCGTTCGAATAGGGAAGGCCGAAGTATTCATCGAAACCGTGCTGCAGAGGAAGAAACTCCCGGTGATGGCCGAGATGCCATTTGCCGAAGACACCGCAGACGTACCCCCGTTTCTTCAAGACTTCCGCCAGGGTCTCTTCGTCCGAACTGATCCCGTTCTCCGTCCAGGGCATCAGGGCGTGGAGGAGGCTGATGCGGTTCGGATAGCAGCCGGTCAAGAGCGCGGCCCGGGAGGCGCTGCAAACCGCCTGGGGGACGTAGAAATCGCTGAACCTCATTCCCTGAGCCGCCAGCTCGTCCAGGTTCGGCGTTTCGAAGCCCCGGGCACCATAACATCCGACATCGGCGTAGCCCAGGTCGTCGGCGAAGATGATGACGAAATTCGGAGGTCTCTTCGGGCGCTGACCCACGCAGGAAGAAAAACCGGGGGCGGCCGCAGCCAGCGCCGCTCCGGCCAGAGTTATCAAGAAATCCCGGCGCTCGATGGACTCGGTCATCACATTTTATTATACAGGACTATGGCGCTCGCTGGAATTTTATTTAGGAAATCCAAAGCCGTCCGCAATCTGAAGCCAGTTGGCTTTATGGCTGAAATCCGAGGTCCCGCGCGTTTGTGTCCCCATCCAGATATTTTTTGACATAAGTCAAGGAAATACCAGAGAGGATCTTTTATAATTATTCGTGGAGGCCGCGATGTTGAAAAAAATAAAAAAAGACGTTTACTGGGTTGGCAAAGTGGATTGGGAAATCAGGAGCTTCCACGGGGCGGAATATTCCACTCACCGGGGTTCGACCTATAATTCCTATCTTGTCAAGGATGAAAAGACAGCCCTGATAGATACCGTTTGGGGGCCCTTCGGGTCGGAATTCGTCGACAATCTTGAAAAGGAAGTCGGGCTGGATAAGATCGACTATGTCATCGCCAATCATGCCGAGACCGATCACAGCGGCGCCCTGGGCGAGCTCATGAATCGCATTCCCAAAACGCCCGTCTATTGTACCGCTAATGGAGTCAAGTCGCTGAAAGGGCATTTTCATAAAGATTGGAATTTCGTGCCGGTCAAAACGGGCGACAGACTGAGCTTGGGCCGGAAGGAACTGATATTCATCGAAGCGCCGATGCTCCATTGGCCGGACAGCATGTTCAGCTACCTGACGGGCGACCACATTCTTTTCAGCAACGACGCTTTCGGCCAGCACTATGCCAGCGAGCTATTATTCAACGACCTGGTCGATCAGGGCGAACTGTATCAAGAGGCCATCAAGTACTACGCCAACATCCTCACGCCCTTCAGCCGGCTGGTCGAAAAAAAGATCGAAGAATTCACGAAGTTGAATCTCCCGCTGGACATGATCTGTCCCAGCCACGGTGTCGTCTGGCGGGACGAGCCCTTGCAGATCGTCAGGAAATATCTCGAATGGTCCAAAGATTATCAAGAGGATCAGATCACGATCGTCTATGATTCCATGTGGAACGGGACCCGGAACATGGCGGAGGCCATCGCCCGGGGAATCAGAGCGGCGGATGACAAAGTCGTCATCAAGTTGTTTAACATCTCTCGTGCCGACAAGAACGATGTGGTGACCGAGGTCTTCAAGTCCAAAGCGGTCTTGCTGGGCTCTCCGACCATAAACCGGGGGATCCTGTCGGCTCTGGCCGGTTTTCTCGAAGAAATCAGAGGATTGAAATTTGCCGGGAAGAAAGGGGCGGCCTTCGGGACGTACGGCTGGAGTGGAGAATCCGTCAAGATGATTAACGAAGGATTGCAGAAAGCGGGTTTTGAGCTGTTGAACGACGGAATCAGGGCGGAATGGAACCCCGGCGACAATGCGCTGAATGATTGCCTGCAGTTCGGGAAGGGAATAGCCAACGGAGTACGCCGGCCGAGGCAGAGCTGAAGCCACTCCTCCCGACGATGCCCAGATTTTGGGCCCAGGCCGCAGTCGGGCACGGTGTTCGGGGAAAGCAGTTCTCATTGACTGTGCGGCAAAATATTACTATCCTGTTATCAAATCGTAAGAAATGAGGCCATAACCCGTGAAATGCCCGAATTGCCGAACTGAAAATCCCTCCGATTCCAAGTTTTGTAAAGAATGCGCTGCCCCGCTGACCTCTATCGGGATTCCGTCTGTCACCAGGACACTTGAGACACCCGCCGAAGGTCTCACCCGGGGGACTCTTTTCGCCGACCGTTACGAAATCATCGAGGAACTCGGTCGCGGCGGCATGGGGATGGTCTATCGGGCCATCGACAGGAAATTAAACGAGGAAGTGGCGATCAAGCTCCTCAAAAGGGAGATTGCCTCGGAAAGAAAAATCATCGAGAGGTTCGCCAACGAACTGAAGCTAGCGCGGCGGATCGTCCACAAGAATATCGGACGCATGTACGAGCTGATGGAACATGAGGGGACCTCTTTCATCACTATGGAGTTTGTCCCGGGGGAGGACCTCAAGAGCTTCCTCAGGAGGATAGGGAGGCTGCCCGAGGAAAAGGCGGTGGCCATAGCGAAGCAAGTCTGTGAGGGGCTCAGGGAGGCGCATCATTTAGGAGTCACTCACCGCGATTTGAAGCCGCAAAATATCATGATCGACACCGAGGGGAATGCCCGGATCATGGACTTCGGGATCGCCCGCTCGATCGAGACAAAAGGCCAAACCGAAGCCGGAATGATCATCGGAACCCCCGATTACCTGAGCCCTGAACAGGCGGAAGGCAAAGAGGCCGACGCGCGCGCCGACATCTATTCCCTGGGAGTGGTCCTCTATGAAATGATGACCGGTCAGGTTCCCTTTACGGGTGATTCTTCGATGAGCATCGCGTTGGGACACATCCGCGAAATTCCTTTGGATCCGCAAGAGATCAATTCCCAAATTTCTGATGGAATGAATCGTCTGATCCTGAAATGCCTGGAGAAAGATCCAGAGAAGAGATATCAAGGTGTCGAGGAACTGCTTCTCGAGCTGGGGAGTATAGAGAAAAGCCTCGTCACCCCAGCGGCTCCTGAACGGCCGTCTCTCCCTTCATTTCTCGAGGCCAAGGGAGAAGGAGTGGAACCTTCGCGTCCGGTCTTCGTGGCGCGCGAGCAGGAACTGGGTAGATTGACCGATGCCCTCGAGACAGCCCTTCTCGGCCAGGGACGGGTGCTTTTTGTGACGGGCGATGCCGGAAGCGGCAAAACCGCCTTCAGTCAAGAGTTCTGCCGGAGGGCCCTGGATGCACACCCCGATCTTGTCGTGGCCGGTGGCAAGTGCAATGCCCAGACAGGAATCGGCGACCCTTACCTTCCCTTTATTGAGATATTGAATCTCTTGACCGGGGATGTCGAAGCGAAATACGCGGCCGGTATCGTTTCGAGGGAACAGGCCCTTCGTCTGTGGAATCTTCTTCCGTCAGCGGTCAAGGCCATTTTGGAGAATGGGCCGGATTTGATCAACATATTCACTCCCGGAGCCTCACTCGTCTCCCGGGCTTCCATTTTCTCGTCTGGACGGACGGATTGGCTGGCTCAGCTTAAGAAGTTCGTCGAACGGAAATCCGCCCTTCCTGCGGATTTGACTCTCCAGCAAAGCAATCTCTTCGAGCAATATGTACGGGTGCTTCATTCTCTATCGAAAGAAGGACCCTTGCTTCTCGTCCTCGAAGACTTGCAGTGGGTCGACGCAGGGTCGGCCAGTCTGCTTTTTCATATCGGCCGTCAGATCAAGGGGAGCCGGATTCTTATTGTCGGTTCTTTTCGGCCGACCGAAATCGCCATGGGCAGGGATGAAAAACGCCATCCCATCGAACCCGTTCTCCATGAATTCAAGCGGGACTTCGGGGAAATTGAACTGGACTTGGAGAAGGCGGAAGGCCGCGAGTTCGTGGATGTCTTTCTTGATACTGAGCCAAATAAACTCGGCAAAACGTTTCGCCAGACGCTCTTTGCTCAGACCAAAGGACAGCCTCTCTTCACGGTTGAGCTGCTGCGGGCTATGCAGGAACAAGGGATGCTGGCCAAGGACCGGGAAGGTCGATGGGTGGAGGGTCGGACTTTCAATTGGGACAAGCTTCCTTCCCGTGTGGATGCGGTCATCATGGAACGGATCAGTCGGCTGACGGAAAGGATGCGTGAGGTTTTAACCCTGGCCAGTGTCGAGGGCCAGGAGTTCACGGCAGAGGTGGTCGCCCGACTCCGGAAAGAGGAAGTCCGGGAATTGATCAGGATTTTGAGCGGCGAGCTGGAAAAACGTCATCACCTGGTCTCCGCCAAGGGCGTCCGAAGCCTGGGAAAACAGCGTCTTTCCCTGTATGTTTTCCAGAATAGCCTGTTTCAGAAGTACCTCTATAACAGCCTGGATGGAGTGGAACGGACCCACCTCCACGAGGAAGTGGGGAATGCCCTGGAAGCCCTTTATGGGGAGCAGGCGGACGAGATCTCCGTCCAGCTGGCTCGACACTTTCAGGAAGCAGGAATAATGCCTAAAGCTCTGGAATATTTTGCCAAAGCAGGAAACAGGACCCTGCAGCTGTCTGCTTATACCGAGACAATAGCCCATTTCGGGAAAGCGTTGGATATCCTCAAGAGTTTACCCCCCTCTCCGGAGCGCGACCAGCAGGAACTCTCCTTTCAAATCCCCATCGCTGCTTCACTGCAGGCGATTCATGGGTTCGGAGCGCCCGAGGTCTCTTCTGCCTATGGAAGGATAAGAGAGCTTTGCCAAAAAATGCCGGAGTCGCCCTATCTCATCTACGCGCTCCATTTTCTGGCGAATTATCACTGGTTGCGGGCAGACCACGCCACTAGCCTCGATTTCACTGAACAGATGATGAATCTTGCCCGGAAGGCGGATGATCGGCTGAATCTGGCTGTGACTCACTCTCTATACGGCACGCTCTCTTTTATCATGGGGGAATTTTCATCCTCTCTGGAACACCTTGGTCAGATGAATGCCTTTTACAATCCTAAGGAGCACTCGCACTTGGGCTTCATCTACGGGCTGGACCCCGGCATTGTCAGCCTGTGCAGCACGGCGAGTGCTTTATGGTGCCTGGGGTATCAGGATCAGGCCCTTGAACAGAGTCGAAAAATGATCGCCGTGGCCCGCCAGGTCGGCCACCCGTTTAGTTTGGCTGGCGGCCTTGCTCTGGACACCTTGTATCATCTGCTCCGCCGGGACGTCGGAGCGCTTGAAGAAAGAGGCAAAGAAGTGGCCGGGCTGGCAGAAGAAAAGGGTTTTTTGTTCATCGTCGGCGTTGGAAATTTCAAATTGGGCTGGGTGTCAGCGCAACAAGGCCGGATTGAAGAAGGATTGGCCAAGCTTCATCATGCCTTGGAGCTCTATCGGGCGACCGGAGTGAGATTTACTCTTACCGATCTTCTAGGCAGCCTCGCCGAGGCCTACGGAATGGCTGGAAAAATAGATAAAGGGCTGGAATTCATGGTCCAAGCGCTAGCCGAGGTCGAGAGAGGAGGCGAGCGTTATTTTGAGGCAGAGCTGTATCGTATTAAGGGAGAGCTGCTGCTCAAGAAAGCGGAGAGAAATGATCGAGCAGCGATGGAAAAAGAAGCGGAAGCCTGCTTCCGGCAGTCGCTGGATGTGGCCAGACGGCAGGAGGCCAAATCATTTGAGTTGCGAACGGCCATAAGCCTCGGCCGGTTGCTTCAGAAGCAAGGAAAAGGGAGCGAAACGAGAACGCTCCTCGAGGGTATCTACGGCTGGTTCACCGAAGGTTTTAACACGCCGGACCTCAAAGAAGCGAAATCGTTGATTGAAGAATTGTCGCAATAAGCTGCCTATCCAGATCCCCCTTGAGCAATCAATAGGGATCAAAATAAGCTCGGTGTTTCGGGAAGCGAATGGGCGATACAGGATTTGAACCTGTGACTTCTACCGTGTGTAGGTTACGCAAAAAGGGCAGAAAGCGTAAAAAATAAGGGATTTCCCCTGTAAACCCGCGAAATTCCTGGCTTTCCGGATTGCGATACTTTTCGATATTTTGATGGATTTTTCGACTTCCTGCGATATTATTGGGCACACTTTGGGCACAGTCCTTTCGGACCCTAGAGCTCCACAGTCTCCAGCCAGGCAAAATTCGAATTACTTATAAGACGCCTGGCAACCATTTCCTCCTCCTTAACGTAATATATATTGGAAAGCAGTATTTAGGAGTTCGACTCGGATGAAAGAATTGACGAAGATCGAGGAAATCCTTCTTTGGGCGATCACTGAACTCGAGGACGACGCCTATGGGTTTCAAATCCGCCGCTACGTCTCCGCCAAGCTCGGCCTGGATTATACCTACGGAAATCTCTACAGCGCCCTCGGCCGGCTCGATCAAAAAGGATACGTGTCCAAGCGGCCGGCCGAAAGCACGCCAGCTCGAAGGGGAAAAGCCCGGGTTTATTACACCCTCTCGGAGGACGGCCGCCGGGCCCTCCGCGAAGCGTATCAGCTGAACCGGGCGATGTGGACGGTTTTTGGGAAACGCCTTTCGGAATTCGGCCGGTCATGAGATCGCCTCGTCCTGAACCTCCTCCGTTTGCCGGATGGCTTCTCCGGCGCCTGTCCCGCGTCGAAGACCGCCTCTCGCTTGAGGGGGATTTCGACGAGGAATTTGATTGGAGACTTCGAACCCAAGGCGCCGCCCGGGCCCAACTGTGGTTCTGGGGGCATCTTGTGAAGTCGGGGCCCGCCCTTGTTCTTAATGCAGTTTATTGGAGAATGATAATGTTCAAAAATTACTGGACGATCGCCTGGCGGAATATCTTCAAGCACAAAGGGTATGCCTTCATCAAGACGACCGGACTCGCCTTGGGGATCGCCTGCTGTCTCCTGATTTTCCTTCATGTCCATCGCGAATTGGGCTATGACCAGTATCATCGGGATGGGGACAGGATATTCCGTGTCGCCCAAAAAATCCAGAGAGAATCGGCGGAATTAGACACGGCCAGGGTCGCGACGCCATTGATCCCCGCCTTGAGAGAGAGCTTTCCGGAAGTGGAAAGCGCCGCCCGGTTTCAACTGGTGACATGGGACAGTCTGGTCGAGCGGGGGGAGACGAAGAATTACGAAGATTGGGTGATGATCGCCGAGAGCGACATCTTCGACGTCTTCACCATCCCGTTCAAAAGGGGTCATCCCGAAACGGCGCTTGACCGGCCGCTCACCGTCGTCATCACGGAGAGAGGCGCCCAAAGATACTTCGGCCGGGAGAACCCCCTCGGCCAGACGCTCGTTCTTTGGGGAAAGACCGTAGAAGTCACCGGTGTCGTCGAGGACTACCCAAAAAACACGCATTTGAAGTACGACCTGATCGTCTCCTTGAACGGCTTCGAGAAGATCTGGAACCTCGACAATTGGGGATGGACCGGGTTTTACGCCTACGTCAAGCTGAAACCCCATGTCGACCCGAAGGATTTCGAGCGGAAGATCCGTCACATAGCGGGTACACACGCGGGAGGGGAATCGGCGGAAGGGGGCGCATCATCCGCCTTTTATCTCCAGCCGCTTGGGTCGATCCATCTCCACTCTCATCTGGTCTCCGAAATCGGCTCCCCGGGAGATCCACGCCAGGTCCTCGTCATCTCGATCCTCGGAATACTGATCCTGATCCTTTCGTGCATCAACTTTATCAATCTGGCAACGGCTCGATCAGCCAACAGAGCCAGGGAAGTCGGGGTGCGCAAAGCCGTCGGGGCCGCCCGCGGGCAGCTGATCCGCCAATTTCTATTCGAGAGCATGTTGGTATCTTTAGCCTCGTCAGGGGTGGCTCTCCTCTTCGCAGCACTCGCCCTGCCCCACTTCAACAGGCTGACAGGCCAGAGCCTCGGGCAGCACGATGTCCTCAGGCCCGCCGTCCTCATAGGATTGCTCGGCCTTTCAGTTTTCGTTGGCTTTATGGCCGGGTGCTATCCCGCGTTTCTTATCTCGCGGTTCGGGCCGGTAAGCGCTCTCAAAGGTCAGCAGGGTCCGGATTCCAGAGGGAACGTGTTGCGGAAGGCCCTCGTGACCCTTCAATATTCCATCACGATCGCGCTTATGATTGGAACGCTTTCCGTTGACAGGCAAGTCCGCTTCATGAAGAACAGACATCTCGGATTTGACAAATATCAAAAGCTGATCGTTCCGGCGGACACGGCGGACATGAAGACCAGGTATGAGGCGGTAAAAAGTGAATTTCTGGACTCTCCTTTCGTCACGGGAGCCTCGGCTTGCTGGAACGTCCCGGGACGTCTGGCCAACTTGATCGAAGCGCGTCTCGTCGAAGAGACGGATGAAAAGGCACAGAGCATGAACTTTTACTACGTGGACGCCGATTTTTTCCCGGAGTATAAGATCGAAGTGGTCGCGGGGAGACCCTTCCTGAAGCAGAGCCCGACCGATGTCGTCGACGCGTTCGTCCTGAACGAGTCGGCCGCCAAGGCTTTCGGTTTTGCCTCTCCCGAGGAGGCCCTCGGAAAAAGAATGTACGAAGGCGGATCGGGAGGCGTAGGGACGATCGTCGGAGTGGTCAAAGATTTCCATTACAAAGGCCTTCAGACACGCGTCGAGCCTCTTGTTCTGCAATGGAAGCCCAGCATGTTCGAGCATCTCAGTCTGACTGTCAAAACGGAGGACCTCTCCCGGACGATTTCCTTCGTAGAGAAAAAGTGGAAGGAACTTCGATTGGGGAGTTTGTTCACCTATTTCTTCCTCGATGAAGTCTTCGATCGCCTTTACGGATCGGAGGAGAGCCTGGGGCGTCTCTCCGCGACGCTGACGTTCCTGGCGGTATTCATATCGTGTATGGGTCTGGCGGGATTGTCCGCCTTCGTGGCCGAACAGAGGACCAAGGAAATAGGAATAAGGAAAGTCCTCGGAGCCTCGGGTTCAGGCATCTGGCTTCTTCTGGTGAGCGAGTTCACGAAGTGGGTCTTGCTCGCCAACGTCATCGCCTGGCCGCTCTCCTACGTGGTCATCCATAAGTGGCTGCAGGGATTCGCCTATCGGGCGAACGTGACCGTTTGGATATTCGGATTATCGGCTGCTGCCGCCTTTTTCGTCGCGCTTATGACCGTGACCTATCAATCTGTCAGGGCTGCCGCGGCCGACCCCGTGAGGGCGCTCCGCTACGAGTAGCGCCAGCTCGAGATCGACGGATCTCCTCTGGGACCCTTTCGAAGATGATCGGGGTGAATTCCGCAGATAAAAATGTCCATCACGAGCAACAGCCGGGTGACCTTTGTATTAAGGGTCCTGACGAAGCGACCAAGGGCGTTTATGCGAGAGAGTGGGCGATAGAGGATTTGAACCTCTGACTTCTACCGTGTGTAGGCGGCCACAGTCGAAGCGAAAGCATAGAAAATATACGATTTCCTCTGTTGGAACGGGCTTTTCCGTGCGTTTTTCTTTTCGATATTCTTCGATATCTTTCGATATTTTTTGATATTTCTGACAAATTTCGGGCACAATTTGGGCACAGTTCTCCACCCTTTGGACGGCTTCGGGCTGTTTTCATTATCCGCGTCGACCGTCCACGCTGGCGAATGCTATTATAAGAATACAACAACCGAAAAAACGACTAGCCCATTGTTGTAGACTTCGACGGGGCTCTTCGCGTTTAATTTAGAGAAGGACGATCCAAAGGATTATGGGATGACCGACGAAACGACCATACACCTTGCGAAGCAAGGCCGGCCCGAGGCGTTCCGGACACTCTACGACCAGAACCGGGGAAGGGTTTACGGCTTGGCCTTCCGCTACGTCCGTTCCCCTCAGGACGCCGAGGATGTCATGCAGGAGACGTTCATCAAGGCCTTTAAAGGTATTTGCCGCTTCGATTTCAAGGCCGGGTCGAGTTTCGCCGCCTGGCTGGGGACGATCTGCGTCCACTGCGCCATCGAGCATCTTCGCCGAACTCGGCGGCGGACCGAAGAAGTCCAGATGTCCCTGAGCGACCTGCTGCAGGAGCCCGCCTCGGCCGATCCGTCTCCCGAGCGGGCCGTCCTCGCCCGGCGCTCACTCTCCGACGTCGAACGGACGTATCGCCGTCTGTCCCCGAGCCAGCAGGTGATCTTCGACCTGCGCCACCGCCAGCACCTGGATATCAAGGAGATCGCGGCGAGGATGGATTGCAGCGAAAGCAACGTCAAGACGCAGCTTGGGCGCTCGGTGGCGAAGCTGCGCAAATTTCTGGAACCCAGGTGGGGTGAGCTATGAATTGCGAAGAAGCCAAGGACATGATGACGGTCGGAGTTTTCGGGACGCTCGCGCGCGAGGAGAAAACGTTCCTGGACGAGCACCTGCGGAGTTGTCCGTACTGCGCCCGGCTTTTCGAGAAGGCCAAGGCGTCTTGGGCGTCGTTCGAGGTCCCGGATGACTGTCCTCATCCCGACTGGGAAAAATCTTGGGATGTCATCGCCGCCCGGGTCTTAGGTCGATCCAAGGCCTGGCGGCTTTTCGGCGTTCCTGGACGATGGGCTGTGGCCGCCGCATCGCTCCTCGCCGTCTTCGCCCTGGGATACGTCGCCGGGCGACGATTTCTCAAACCGCCGACAGGGCCGGCGGCCTTTCCCTTGGCGTCCGCGGCCGAGCCCTCGCCGCTTCTTGGTTACGCCGAATCCCTTGAGCCCGTCCTGATCGACTTTTTAAACCGGGGAGAGTCGGAGCGGCCGCAAGAATTCGCCGACCTCGAGCAGAAAATCATCCAGTCGATGCTGGCGGAAACGCGGCTTCTGCAGGCCCTGGCCGCGTCCTCGCGGAATACGGAGCTGGGCGCTTTCCTTGAGGAGATGGAGACGATTCTCCTTAGCCTGGCGAACCTCAAACCCGGCGACCGGGACTCGGCCGACGAGTTGGGGCGGACGATCCGGGAACGCCGGATCCGGTCCAAGCTGCGCGATTTTTCGAGCGCGGACCTGACGTTATGATGGAGGAGAAGATGAAACAACAAGCCGTTAAGCTTTATCTGGGATGGACGGTTGTCCTCGCGGTCATGCTGGCCGGCGTCGTCGTTTCGGCCGAGCCCTACCAAAATAAGGAACTCGATCAGTTTTTCAAGGTCAAAGCCTCGGTCTTCAGCCAAGAATGGGCCACGGTCCGCTCCGGGATGGAGGCGTATCTCCAGGATTACCCGGCGGGCAAGATGCGGGACGAAGCCCTGTACTGGCTCGGCCGCAGCTTCGACCGCTTGGCGCGGCAAGAAAAAGAGCGGGCGAGCATCGTCGCCCTCAAGACCAAAGCTGCGGGAACGTTGGACCGGATGATCAAGGAGTTCCCGGAAAGCCTCTGGAGGGACGATGCCCGGGAGCTTCGGCTGGCCATCGCCGGCGAGCTGGCCATCTTGGGCGTGGCCTCGCAGCGGTCCATCATTGAAGAAGCCGTCCGTTCTCAAAACAAGAGCGAGGTCGAGCTCCGGCGAATCGCCCTGAAATCTCTCGTCAAGCTCAACGCCCGCACGGCCTTGCCGGTGATGGGCGATTTTCTTGAGAGCGAGCCCGATTCAGGGTTGAGGAAAGAGGGCGTGGCCCTGCTCGGCCAAAGGTTTAACAGCGAGGTCGTCGGCCTTCTGGAGTCGGTCGCCCAGAAAGATGCGAGCGAGGACGTCCGCCGGGAGGCCGAATATTGGCTCGCCAAGGTCAAAACCCGTCACATTCCGGTCCAACTGAACTACTACTGCTACGAAGCCCGTCTCTCCGACACGTCGACCTACAACAAAGTTCCCGAGGGCAAGGTCGCTTCCTTTGCTACGCCGCACGGCCGGACCGGAAGCGAAGGGCGGGTCAAATACGAGATCGGCCGGATTTTTGGGGGCCAGATTTCCTTCACCGGAAGCAAGGCGACCTCCATGGGAGCGACCGAAATGTATGAGATCCTAAGAACCAGCGAGAGGATGACGATCCGGAGGTCCCACAAGATCAACGATTTTCGGATCGCTCTCGACGGCGAATCCATTGCCAAGACACCAGAGTCGATTGACGGCCGGGTTTTCTTCGACGCCCAAGCCGCGGCCTTCACCGTCAACAGCCAAAACGACGCCCTTCTGGCCGCCCGCCGGGGCGAACGCCTGGCCCTCATGTATCTGGAGATGGCGCCCAAAGACGTCACGGCGTTCGAAAAGGGGGCCGACGAAGATTCCCCTTCCGGGCTCGAGTCGTTTCTTGAATCCCTCGGGAATCTGTTTAAAGGCAAATCGAAGGAGCCGGTCTATTACACGAAAAACATCTTATCGAGATCGGGGCTGGTCATCCACTCTACTCTACAGTCGATGGAAAGCGTCAAGGAGGACGTGACCGACTACAGCCTGGCCAAGGCCGAAATTCCTGGACCCGGCGGCACCTGGATTCTCACCGGCCATCTTCTGATGTTGAATAAGGAAAAAATCATCGTCGGTCGGATGGCGAAACTCGTCAAGCCGGATGGCAAAGTCGCCGCCGAAGGGGACGAAATCCGGGTCCCGGTCAAGGATCCCGCAGCGTTCACGACGGGAGGGAAAGTCGCCCCCACGCCCGCTCCGGCGCCAGCGGCGGCGATTCCGGAGGCTCTCGAGTCGAAATACCTGGTTTCGTTCAACCTGGATGGCGGCGGCTGGATTCATTCCGCCCGCAAAGAGTTCCGCTTGGCGGAAGTGTCCGGGGATGCCGTCGATTTCGAAGAAGCCAAGGCCGTCCTGCCCGGTCCCGGCGGGAATTGGATCCTGACCGGCCGTCTGATTCTTCTGAAAACGCAGGGGGCTATCATGGCCCGCGAGGCTAGGCTCATGAACGCCGAGGGAAAGGCCGCGGCCGAAGCGGCGATCCTTATGGTTCCGGTTAAAAATCCCGAGAATTTTACGCCGGTAAAAGCGCGCGGCAACTGAAAATCCAGGGGGCGGGCTTCATTCCGGGCCGCCCGTCCGAGGAACAAAAAACGCGTGGTTCGAACAAGGAGGACGACTATGTTCAAAAACCATCTGAAAACCGCCTGGAGAAACATCGTCAAGCACAAATTATTTGCGACCATTAACGCCATCGGCCTGGCGATCGGCCTGGCCTGCTGCCTTCTGATCCTCTTCTGGGTTCAGGACGAGCTCGGCTATGACCGCTTCCACAAGAACTCCGGCCGCATCTACCGCATTGTATCCGATTGGACAAAACACAAATGGAACGGAATCGAGGGCACGCCGGCCCCTCTCGCCCCGGCGATCGAGAAGGACCTTCCCGAAATCGAAAGCGCCGCCCGGTTCGCGACGCACAACCGGATGGTCTTCCGCCACGGGGAGAAAGCGTTCTACGAGGATCGCGGTGTTATCGTCGACCCGGCCTTTTTCGAGATTTTCAGCTTTCCGTTTCTTGCCGGAGATCCCAAAACGGCCTTCAACGGCCCGGCCGACCTCGTGATTTCTAAGGCACTGGCGGCGAAATATTTCGGGACCGAAGATCCGGTCGGGAAGACGATCGACGTGGAAGGCCGACCCTGCGTCGTCCGAGGAGTCGTGAGCGATGCGCCGGGCCGGTCGACGATCCGGTTCGACTTCGCCAGCTCGTTCGCCTACATCGACAAACTCTCTGGGTTTTCGACCCACTGGGGGGCCTTCAATTTCTCGACGTACCTGCTTCTCAAGGAAGGGGTCGATCCGGCCGGCCTCGGCCCGAAGATCACCCAAGTCGGGCTGAATCATAAAAGCCCCCAGGTCGTGGATGGAGTCCGATTCCGCCTCCAGCCCCTGGCCCGCCTCCACCTGGACGCCCGGCCCTTCGAACAAGCGGTCATGGACCTTGGCGACGCAAAATCGGTCTATCTCTTTTCCGTCATCGCCGTCTTTGTCCTGCTCGTGGCCTGCATGAATTTCGTGAACCTGGCGACCGCCCGCTCCTCCGTCCGGGCTAAGGAGGTGGGGCTGCGAAAGACCGTCGGCGCCAGCCGGGGGGAAATCGTCCGCCAATTCTTCGGCGAGTCCCTCCTCCTCGTCGGCGGGGCCTTCTTCCTGGCCATCGCTCTCGTCCGGCTTCTCCTCCCGGCGTTTAACCAAATGGCCGGAAAAATGATGAGTCCGAACCTCCTGAGGCTCGACTTTCTCGCCGTAGCCGCCGGCGTGCTCGCCGTCACGGGATTCGTCGCCGGGCTTTATCCGGCGGTCGTTCTCTCGGGCTTCGCCCCGGCTCAAGTCCTGAGGCGGACATTCATTGCCGGGGGGAAAGGCTCGGCCCTCCGAAAAATCCTCGTCGTTTCCCAGTTCGCCCTATCCATTATTCTCCTCATCGGGACGGTCGTCCTCGCCCGGCAGTATCATGAAATGCGGACGACGGACCTGGGCTTCGACAAAGCCAATATCGTCCAGATTCCGGTCAAGGAAAATATCGGAAAAAACTTTGAGGCGGTGAAGGCTCGCCTGGCCCAGCATACGGCCGTTTTAGCCGTGACGGCCGAGCAGTATTCATTTGCCGAAACCATGTGGCGCAGCTCGGGGAACTTCGATTGGGAAGGCCGGGCCCCCGACCAGACGATCGACCTCGTCTACGCCGGGGTCGAATTCGGGTTTTTCGAGGCCCTCGACATGACCATTATCGAGGGACGGTCTTTCTCCAAAGACCGGGCCACCGATGCAGCGGAGGCGTACGTCCTCAACGAAGAGGCCGTCCGGCAGATGCGGATCAAGGATCCTGTGGGGAAATGGTTCTCCGTTTCCAAGGAACGCAAAGGGACAGTTATCGGGGTTGTCAAAAATGCCCAATTTTGCTCTTTTCGATTCAAGGAGGGCCCGCGCTTTTTCTACATTTCAGGGATGGACTCGGCCAACGATATGGGGCTTGTCCTCGTCAAGATCGTCGGCTCCCGCGTTCACGAGGCCTTGGCTCATCTCCGCCGGGTCTGGGAAGAATTCAACTCCGTTTCGCCCTTCGAGTATCGATTCCTGGATGAAACCTACGACCGGCTATACAGGTCGGAGCTTCGGACGAACCGGGTCTTTCAATTGTTTTCCGGATTGGCCGTCTTTATCGCCTGTTTGGGGCTCCTCGGATTGGCCTCGTTCACAGCCGAGCGGAGGACGAAAGAGATCGGCATTCGGAAAATCCTGGGCGCCTCGCCCCGCAGAATCGCCATTTTGATCTCCGGACAAATGACAGCCTGGATTCTCGTGGCCAACGTCGTCGCCTGGCCAGTCGCCTATTTCACCCTGAACAAGCTTCTTCAGCCTTACACGTACCGGACGAGCCTTGACGTCTGGGTTTTCCTTCTGCCGTCGCTCGGAGCGTTCGGCTTGGCCTGGCTCACCGTCGGATTGCTGTCCTTGAAAGCGGCCCAGGCCGATCCGGTCCGGAGCCTTCGACACGAATGAGGGGACGTACCGCCGCCCTTAAGAGCGGCGGCCGGGCTTCCCTTCGGCCCGGAGGGCGATGATCAGGGACATGAGCTGATACCGGTTGTTGACGCCAAGTTTCGGGAATCTCCAGGCGGTCCAGGTTCTCCTTGGATACAAGCCGGAAGAACTCATGAAATCTATACTCATCTGGTTTTGAGTCCCTTCAGGCGGAAGTGAATATACTGCCCCGCCCAAAGTTGGGGCCAACGGTTGTCTTGCCGGGTGAAAAAATCGCGCAAATGGTTGATAAAAAAAGAATGGGCGATACAGGATTTGAACCTGTGACTTCTACCGTGTGAAGGTAGCACTCTACCACTGAGTTAATCGCCCACGGGACTATTCTTAGACGATTTCTCCCCGGATGTCAATTTTCCGAGCCGGATTGACTTTATTTCGCTTTCTTCCTATAAATTAGGGTAATGGCCATTCGACGCTGTCCCTACTGCAAAGCCATTATCGACGAGCAGGATAAATACTGCAACAACTGCGGCACCCAGCTTCTTTTCCCCGAGGATGAGTATGTCGAGGAAGAGATCCCCGGCGATAAGATCATCGATGAAGATGAGGATGAAGAGGAAGAGCAGGAAGAGGAAGAACTCTTAGTAGAAGAGCGGGAAAAGACGGGGGTTATCGAAGAAGAAGAAGAAATAAGCGAGGAGTTGGAAAAACCCAAGGAAGAGGAAGAATCCGAAGAGGAAGAACCCAAAGAGGAAGAGCCCGAAGAGGAGGAGGAACTAGAAGAGCCTGCCGAACAAGAAGAGGAAGAAGAGGAAGAAAAAGAAGCCGAGGAGATAGAGGAAAGAGTCGAGGCGGTCACCGAGGAACCCGAGGAAGAGGAAGACCTTGAACAACGTCTCGCTCCGCCCAGCGAAGAGGACGCCGCCAAGAAGTATCAGGTCTCGATCGAAGAGGACGAGCTTGTCTTCAAGACAAAAGACCTGGACAACTTGACCGGGACGGTCGACGAAGGGAAGGAGAACCTGGAGGAGTTCCTTGAGTCTTTTCAGGAAAATAGAGAAGAAACCAAGAGGCCGACATCAGATACCGGGGAGGAGCTTCCTCCCTGGGTGAGCGGGATGAAGGGGAGAGCGCCCTCGGGCGAGATCGAGGAGGAAAAGGAAGAGGAGACAACGGGAGAAAGCGAAGAGGAGAAACCGCCGACCCGCCCCGAGTGGACGACCGATTCCGGGATCGGCATACCGGAGAGGGTGACCCAGGCAGGGCTGCCTTTCGGCGATACAGCGGCTCCGGCGACAGGAGAGGAGCGAGAAGTGGCCGCAGAGGAAGAGAGCGAAGAGGAAGAGGAGGCTGGTCGGGAAATCCCTCAACGCCCCGGCTTTTCCCTCAAGCTCAAGGCCAAGCTCGTCGACCTGGTTTTTATCACCGCCCTCTGGCTGATCTCGCTCTGGTTCACCTCCCAGGTGATCGGCGTGTCGTTCTTTCGGATCATCGCCGGGTCGCCCGGACCCGTCCTTGCCTTCTACTTCATCCTTCTCCTGCTCTATTTCTTTCTGTTTCTCTATTTCTTGGGGGAGACGCTGGGGGACCATTACTTCTCGGAAGAGGATTAATCCTCCCTCAACGCAGCACGAAATCGTCGCCCAGAAACCTTTTCCTGGCCAGGTCGTTCCCGGCGATCGAACCGGGATCGCCTTCAACCAGCACGACCCCCTCATCCAGGATATAGGCCCGGTTCGTGATCCGGAGGGTGTCGCGGACGTTGTGGTCGGAGATGATGATCCCGATCCCTCGTTCCTGCAGGCGGAGAAGGATCTTCTGGAGCTCGATGATGGTCAAAGGGTCGATCCCGGTGAACGGCTCGTCCAGGAGCAGGAACTTGGGCTTGAGGACGAGCGACCGGCAGATCTCGAGCTTCCGCCGCTCTCCTCCGCTGAGGCTGTGGGCGGACTGCCCGGACAGCGAGACCAGGCCGAGCTCCTCGAGAAGCTCGCGCCTGAGCGTCTCCTTTTCCCCGGACTCATAGGGGAGGAGCTCGAGGATGAGCCGGAGGTTGTCCTCCACCGAGGCCCTCAGGAAGACCGAGTTCTCCTGGGGGAGATAGGTGATGCCCTGACGGGCCCGCTCCGGAGTCGTTCTCCTTGAAATGTCATCATCGTCCAGGAAGATGCTGCCCCCGTCCGGTTTGACC
>JBAQGA010000007.1:0-27546 GCA_049287565.1 Candidatus Aminicenantales bacterium | reverse complement strand
CCATTAATTCTGTGTGATGGATATGACCCCGACTTTCGCCATTAGCCTTTGACATGTCTTCTAATATACTCATAATAAACAAGATATATCAACCCCTTATGTACTACCTAAGTGCCTCTATTTTAAGGGTAAGCGCCGTTAGGAGCTCCTGTTCGGTGCTACCCAGACGGCAGACCTTGCGGACAGGCTGGGGACTTTTGGGATAAAAACAGATGGCCAGCCGGATAGCTCGGAGGGCTTCCATCGCCCGGTCCAGGGAGATCGCCAGGCCGGCATTCTTGAGCTTCCGATGAATAAGAGAGAGATACAGGAGGGCCATAACGCAGGTCAGACCATGCACCCGGATCTTCGAGTCCGTCCAATGATACATCGGCTGCCAACGGATAAAGGCAGGACCTTTGGTCCACCGAAACGCCGTCTCGATCTTGTACCGGTCCCGGTAGGAGCGGACGATCTCCTCCGTTCCCCAATCGACATGGTCGGTGAAAATGATGTTCTTCCCGAACCGCGCCCGGTATTCCTTAAGGACAAGCGGATTGGTCCGGATCGACATCTGGAAACTCCCCGAGCGGAAGGTGACCTTAACGGTAAAGACGGGGGCGATATGGCTTTCGGCCAGGATGTCGTTCACCTTGCGTTCGACCGAGGCCGCGGTCGTCCGGCCGTCGGCCGTCCGAAGGTCCCGACGCAGATCTTGAAGCTTTGTCTTAGTTTTCAGGATCGTCCGGCTCATCCAGTGGATCTTTTTCCGGTAGGTCCGGGGATTATAGGTCACGACGACCGCCCGTTCTTTCCCGTAGATCTCAAGAGATGTCCGATAGGCGGATAGCGGTTCGTCCTCCTCATCGGTGATGCTGATCTCCTTATACTCTGAAAGAGGGACCCGGCAAAGATCCGGATGATGATAGGGCGAGAGGGCGCCGATAAACCAGATCCGGCCGGCGTCGATCCGTTCTATGTTTTTCGGTGAGTTACAGCCCTTGTCGAAAACCAACGTCATCTGCTCTTTGCCCTTCTTCAGGGACAAAAGAAGATCGTACATCTCGGAATAGAGTTGATTAAAAACTTTGGAGTCGTGGATATGAGCAGGATAGACCCGATGGAAAAGCGGAATGCCCTCGTCCCGGTTACAGAGAAGCGCCAAGCCGATATGTCGCAGTTCGTGCTTTCCGGCTTTCGAATGAGCGTGTCTGGCCAGCTCCGAATCGGTCTGCGGACTGATCTGGGTAAAATAGTTCGTCGTGTCATAAATAAGGCAGTCTAAGGACAGGTCATACGTCGTGACGACTTTTTTGGCCACCTCATCGCCGATGGCCTCGATTTCCTCTTTTTTGACTTTCTCCATATGATCCCAGAAGTTGGCCGAGTCCAAGGCCGCCCAATCGATCTCCCGATATTCTCCTATGGCCGTTGTCTTCAACCATCCAGCCAAGGACGCCTTGCTCTTCGGTTCCACCGCCCGGTTCAAGGCAATCAAGTACAGATACTGGCCGACGCTCATGCCCTGGTTCCTCTTGGGGACGATTCGATCCACGATCTCCTCAAACCCCAGTTCCTTCTCGATCGCTTCGATCGCGGCAATAGAGCCCAGCTCGAAGGTTTCGACCTCCGCGATGGATTCTTCCGCTTTCATCCCTTCGAACCTCGCCTGGATCTTTTCCGCGGTGCCGAGGTACTTCTGCCAGGTGATCCTCGGTTTTCCCTGGACCCGCTGGGATTCGGCCAGATAATAATAGGTATGACCCTTTATCCTTTTCTTGAGTATATAAGGCATATAGAGAACATACATCAATAGGTACTACTTGTCAAGTATTATTTTCATATATTACACATTATATTGTACATTAACACAATATGACCACAGCTTATAGTTAGGTGCTACATAACGAGCATTGCAACTCATTGATAAGATTGCGGTTATGGGAACGATCATCTATAATGGCGAAAGTCGGGATGACCTCCTTCTGAAATCCTCAAAAATAGAAAATCAAGAAAAGAATTCCAACATACTGGAAACAAAAAAGGAGCATTTCTTTGCTCGAAAATGGGGCTTCCAGGAGCCCAACCTATATCCACAACCCGAATCAGCACAGAAACGCCTCTTCCGCACATAAAATTTCGGCCGAATTTCAGTTTTCTATTTATCTTGAAATTTGATATATTTTACACTACATTTTACCATATTTTAACTAAAGAGTAAGTTCATATTCTCTCAAGTAGAGGAAGGATTATGAGAAAGAAAACATTTCTATGCCTTTGTCTGTTCACCATTTGGATTGGGTTGTTGATGACGGCCTCTCTGAATAGGCCGGTTTACGGTCAGCGTCGCATGGCGCCCACCCCTCCCGAGCCTTTGCATTGGCGCTTTGTCGGCCCTCAGGGCAACCGGGTGAGCGCAGTGGTGTGCGACTCGAATGACCTCAATATCTATTACGCAGGGGCGTGTGCCGGAGGAGTCTGGAAATCGATCGACGGCGGGACAAATTGGGAACCCGTCTTCGACGCCCAGTCCTCACAATCCATCGGAGCCCTGGCCATCGCGCCCTCTGACTCAAACCAGGTCTGGGCAGGCACGGGAGAGGCCTTTATCCGGTCAAACGTCCTTATCGGAGATGGGATTTATAAGTCTCTAGACGCAGGCAAGACCTGGGCTCACGTGGGACTGGAGAAGTCAGGCCGGATCGGCCGGATCATCGTTCACCCCAAAAATCCCGACATTGTCTTTGCTGCAGCTCTCGGGCACTGCTACGGCCCGCAAAAAGAGCGCGGTGTGTACAGGACAAAAGACGGGGGAAAGACTTGGCAGCAAGTCTTGTTCGTGGATGAGGATACCGGTTGCTCCGGGTTGGCCATGGACCCGAACAACTCTCTTGTTCTTTTTGCCGGAATGTGGCCCGTTGTCATCAAAACATGGGGCAGGTTTTCCGGCGGACCGGGAGGCGGGGTGTATGTCTCCCGCGACGGCGGCGAAACCTGGAAGCGCATCAACGGGCACGGCCTGCCTGAATTCGAGGTGGGAAAGGTGGACGTGGCCGTGGCTCCTTCGAATTCCCAGCGTGTTTATGCACTCATTGAGACCGGCAACCGAGGGTCTCTCTGGCGCTCGGATGACGGCGGAATGAACTGGAAGGTCGTAAGCTACGAGCGGCGCATCAACGAGCGCCCCCACTATTATACCCGGATGTGCATCGCTCCTGATGACGAAAACACGGTTTATTTTCCCTGCAACAGGATGTACGTGAGCTATGACGGGGGCGAGTCCATCGAGAATTTCTCAGGCGGCGGAGACTGTCACGACATGTGGGCCGACCCTCGGCATCCGGAACGGATGATGATCGGGCACGACGGCGGCATCAGCATGACAACCACACGCGGCAGGCAGTGGAGCCGTGTGGTCCTTCCCATCGGCCAGATGTACCATGTGGCTGTGGACAACCGCATCCCCTATTGGGTATACAGCAACATGCAGGACTCGACTTCCAAACGCGGCCCGGCCTATCCGGGCTATGGTTCTGATGTTTCGGTCTGGTCATCCATGGGAGGGTGTGAGTCCGGCTTTTCCTACCCGGACGCCTCAGATCCCGACATCGTCTGGGGAACATGCTATGCAGGCACGGTCGAGATCTATGATCACCGGACGGGTTTGGTCCGTAACGTCAATCCCTGGCCTGAAAAATCTCTCGACTCTCCCGCGGGGGTTCTCAAATACCGCTGGAACTGGTCACACCCCATTGCCCTCTCTCCTCACGACCCCAACACCGTTTATGTCGGAAGCCAGTATGTCCATAAAACAACGGACAGAGGACAGAGCTGGACGCTGATCAGCCCTGATTTGACCACCAACGACCAGAGCAAAATGGGCACCTCAGGGGGCTTGAGCAAGGATAACCTGGGCGTCGAGTACGGGTGCACGCTCTTTGCCATCGCCGAATCGCCTGTCGCATCTGGTGTCATCTGGGTGGGCTCCAATGACGGCCTGGCCCATATTACCCGTGATGCGGGCAAGACATGGGCCAATGTCACCCCGCCCGGCATGCCTCCCTGGGGAACCGTGAGCATGATAGATCCTTCGCGCTTTGAGGCAGGACGTTGTTATCTGGCTGTGGACGGCCATCAGGAAAACATCCGCGACCCCTTTCTCTTCAAGACGGCGGATTATGGCCGGAC
Source organism: Candidatus Aminicenantales bacterium (assembly GCA_049287565.1). GTDB lineage: Bacteria > Acidobacteriota > Aminicenantia > Aminicenantales > UBA8522 > UBA8522. Next base: position 23,379 of record JBAQGA010000007.1, on the reverse strand, counting down.
CTGGACCCGGATCGATGCCGGAATCCCTCGGTCCGCCTTAAGCTCCACAAGCGCCGTCAAGGAAGACCCGGTTCGTCAAGGCCTGCTCTATGCCGGGACGGCAAACAGTATCTACGTTTCATTTGATGACGGCGCCAGCTGGAAATCTCTCCAGACCAATCTCCCCCATGTCTGTGTCACCTGGATTGCATTTCAAGAGCATTTCAATGATCTCGTCGTGGGGACAAACGGCCGCGGCATCTGGATCTTGGATGATGTCTCTGCGCTGCAGCAGCTCACACCAGAGGTAGAAGCTTCCGAAACACACCTCTTCAAGCCCCGGCCCGCCTACAGATTGAAAGCCCGCCAGCGTGTCGACTCTGCGCCTAACGACCAGAGCAGCGGACGGCCTGCTCCTTATGGTGCCTCTATCAACTATTATATGAAAGAAGCCCCAAAAGATGGTGTGACGATCGAGATTTTCGACGAGAACGGACAGAAGATCCGGGCTCTCCGGGGAACCGCCCGCCAAGGCCTCAACCGAGTCTGGTGGAACCTGCGTCACGAGCCTCTCCCCCAGATTGAGCTTCGCACGACGCCTGCTTTCCACCCGCATGTCTGGGAGGAAAAGCATTTCCGGGGCCGGGAGACGCGTCCGGTCCTTCATTGGGGAATAGAGGCGCCTCAGGCCGGAGTTTTGGCCGCTCCGGGTCATTACACCGTCAAACTGATGGCAAAAGGCAGGGAATACACTCAGACTCTGGAAGTCCGCAAAGACCCGAACTCGCAAGGGTCAGAGGACGACATTCGCGTCATGGTGCGGCTCTGGGAAGATGTGGTCCGAGACATCAATGAAGTCGTCACCATGATCAACCGGCTTGAATGGATAGGAAAACAGATGGAGGACCTGGAAAAGGTTTTGTCCCAAACACGGGCTGCGGAACGGCTCATGACCGCTCTGCGCGAGGCCCATGGCGAAGTCCTTGCCGTAGAGGACAAGCTCCTCCAGCGCCAGCTGCATGCCTCAGATCCCAAATCCTACCGCGCCGAAATGATGCTCTACTCCAAGCTGCTCTGGTTCTCAGGGGAGATCGGGACAGGTGCTGGGGACATCCGGAACACTGAAGACTTCGGGCCGACCAGCCAGCAGCTCGAAGTCCACGATATTCTGAAAAAACTATTGGATGAGGTCCGGATGGAATATGATCGGCTCCTGAGCGAAACCATTCCTGCATTCCACAGAATTTTGCAGGAGGCCGGTCATGGATCGATCATCAAAAGTCTTGAATGAAGCGACGGAATTATTTTTTCTGAAATGAAATGAAAGGAGGCGGAATAATGAACCGTCGGAGTTTTCGCGTGGCTGCCATCTTTATCTTATTTTTGATGCTTGGACCGGCCTTTCTCCCCGCCCAGGGAACCCAGGCCGATTATGAGCGGGCCTTCGGTTTGCGAGATAATCTCACAAATCTGGTCCCGAACATGCCGGAGCGTCCCGCCTGGATTGAGAAAACAAGCCGCTTCTGGTACAGGAAGTCGGTTAAGGACGGATTCGAGTTTAACCTCGTCGATGCAGCCACCCTGAAAAAGAAAATCGCTTTTGACCATGAGAGGCTGGCGGCTGCATTGGCCCCGGTGCTGGAAGACAAGGTCGACCCTAAAAAGCTGCCTTTTATGTTCATAAAGTTTGTGGACAACGAGAAGTCAATCGAATGTGACATCGGAGAATGGAAATATGCCTGTGACCTGACAACATATGAGTGCAAGAAAGTCGGGCCTGCTGAGCGCCGGAGGTTCAGGGGAGGATTCTCGATGTGGGAACGAGGGCCCGTCCCGCAGGCTGCCTCTGAAGAAGCCAAGGCTTCTCCAGACGGCAAGATGGAGGCTTTCATCAAGAATTACAATGTTTACATCCGGTCCAAAGAGAAAAAAGAGGAAGCCGCATTGAGCTTTGACGGCTCTGAGGGGAATTACTATACGTACACCTCTATCGCCTGGTCGCCGGATTCGAAAAAGCTGGCGGCCTACCGCCTCCGTCGCGGTTACCATCGGATCATCCAGTATGTCGAATCATCCCCGGCCGACCAGCTCCAGCCAAAGTACCACAAGATGGAATACGCCAAGCCGGGCGATGCACTCGATGTCGAACAGCCCGTGCTTTTCCTCATCGAGGCCAAAAAACAGGTCGACATAGACAACGCTCTTTTCCCCAATCCTTCCAGCCTATCAGAACCGGTCTGGAGAAAGGACAGTAGAGCCTTCACCTTCGAGTACAACCAGCGCGGCCATCAGGTTTACAGGATCATTGAGATCGATGCATCCACCGGAAAATCACGCACCGTCATCAGTGAAGAGGCGGAGACGTTTTTTTGCTATTCCGACAAAAAATACCGCTTGGATGTTCAGGACGGAAAAGAGGTCATATGGATGTCCGAGCGGGACGGCTGGAACCATCTTTATCTCTACGACGGGGAAACCGGTACGGTCAAGAACCAGATCACCAAAGGCGAATGGGTTGTCCGAAACGTGGAAAAAGTCGATGAGGAGGCCCGCCAGATCTATTTCGAGTCGAGCGGAATGCATGAAGGCCAGGATCCCTATTTCGTCCACTATTACCGGATCAACTTCGACGGGACGGGTCTCACTCCCCTCACTGACGGTGATTACAGCCATTCCGTTGTGTTCTCTACGGACACGGCCTATTATGTGGACACATGGTCACGCGTTGATGCTCCTCCCGTCATGGAGCTCCGCCGCACATCCGATCGAAAAGTCTTGATGCAGGTGGAAAAGCCGGACATCCGGGAACTCATCAGCGCCGGCTGGAAAGCGCCCGAGGTTTTCGTTGCCAAGGGCCGTGACGGCACAACCGACATCTGGGGGATCATCAACCGGCCCATGAATTTCGATCCCGGAAAAAAGTACCCTGTGGTGGAATCCATCTATGCCGGGCCGCAGGGGTCCTTTGTGCCCAAAACATTCAGTGCCTGCAACCGCATGCAACCGCTGGCCGAGATGGGATTCATCGTCGTCCAGATCGACGGCATGGGCACCAGCAACCGTTCCAAGGCCTTCCACGATGTCTGCTTCAAGAACCTCGGCGATGCGGGCTTTCCGGACCGGATTCTCTGGCACCAGGCCGTGGCCGCAAAATATCCCTACTATGACATCACACGGGTGGGAATCTACGGCGTCTCTGCCGGCGGCCAGAACGCTCTGGGAGGACTTCTCTTTCACCCAGAATTTTATAAAGCCGGCGTGTCTTCCTGCGGCTGCCACGACAACCGGATGGATAAAATCTGGTGGAACGAGCAGTGGATGGGCTGGCCGATCGGCCCGGAATATGCCGCATCCTCTAATGTTGACAATGCTTCCCGGCTCAAAGGGAATCTCCTCCTGATCGTCGGCGAGCTGGATACGAATGTCGATCCGGCCTCGACCATGCAGGTCGTCAATGCCCTGATCAAGGCGAATAAAACCTTTGACCTATTGGTCATTCCCGGAGGGAGTCACGGCATGGGTGGAGATTACGGCCAGCGAAAGCTGCTTGACTTCTTCGTCCAGCACCTGCACGGCATCATGCCTCCCCACTGGAATGAGATCGAGGAGCAAAAATAAGCAGGACTGTGTGCTATAATTGTTCAGCGAGTGCGGAAAAAACCGGAATGAGGAAAATGCAGACAGATATCAGGTGAGGCCGCCAATAAGACCGCCGGCTAAAGTTCCGGCCGGAACTCAAACAAGAAAACCATGAATATCCCGGTGTGCCGAGGAGTTCGATCCGCCAAAGAATCTTCTGTAACGACTTATTTTATCCTGTTTTTTATGGGGTTTGCTTTGCTCTTCAGCAGTTCCTGCTATTATTACAAACTGGAACGCAAATTGAATCCTGAAAACGCGGATTGGCTGAACAGGGTAAGATACATCATCATCTCGGAAGAACGAAAACTCTTTCTGGATCTGCCAGACTCGGACAAAGACGAATTCAAGGAGGAATTCTGGCGGCGGCGCGATCCGGACCCCGAGACAGAAGAAAACGAGTTCAAAATGGAATTTGATAAACGGATGGAAGAAGCCGATGAACTGTTCAAAAGCGAAGGAATACCCGGCTGGCTGACCGACCGGGGCCGGATTTTCATTCTGTTCGGCCCCCCCAGAGAACGCATCTCCTCTCCACAAGAACTTGATGGAAGATCCCAGGAAATCTGGTATTACGGGAATTTCCCTGTGGTCTTTACGGATAGATACAGCACAGGGATTTACAAATTGGTGACCTATGATCTGACCTCCTTGCGGACTTTTAACCTCAACTACATGCATGAGCTCAACCGAGAACAAGAAAAGGCTCAACAGACCATCACCGGCGAACTGGAAAAGTTCAATTTTGATTGGAAGGTCATCGCAACACGACGGCCCTCCGGACGGATTGAAGGGATGGTGAAGATTTCCATCCCCTATGTCAACATCCTGCTCAAGGATCAGGAAGGGACAATGTTCACCATCATGGATCTTCTGCTGGAACTCCATGATGCGGCCGGAACCGTAGTCTGGACTTGCGAAAAATCCTATGAGATCTGGATCGAAGAGAAGGACCTTGACGAGAGGCCGCCTAAAAACTGGGACCAAGAGATTATTTTCACCTTGGAGGATGGCATCGCAAGCCTATCCCTGGGAGAAAATAAAATCTATGCCACCCTGACCAACAGAACAAGTATGACCACATTGCAAAAGGTGAGAGTTTTCTCCGTCAAATAAACTTTTTAGAAAATCTTTTCAGCCTGTTCGCAGTGCCAAAGGCAAAAAACGGCCTACGGCCGGCTCTAGAACTCCATACAGCTCTGCCATGGCTCTTTAAAAAGGAGCCGAATGGCGGATTTGATATGCCAGAAGATAAGAGTCCCGGGCGATAAAGAGTGCCAAAATAATTCCGGATGGAAATGCACTGATATTTAATATATCATATCTCTCTGAATGTTCTTTCATTTAACGGACAAAGGAGAATTGGATGAATATTCAACGAAGGGAATTTTTGAGGCTTTCGGCCGGGGCAGCTGGAACGGCTCTACTCGCAGGCGCATGTGTCCCCCCGGCCGATCGGGAGTCAACCAGAGCCGGACGGACGGACACTCTCAAAACAATGACCGGCGATGTGGTCCCCATAAAAGATGAGGAACGATGGGATCGGATTGAGAAAGCGCGGAGGCTCATGGCTTCCACCGGCATCAAAGCCATCTATCTGGAGGCAGGGACGAGCCTGTTCTATTTCAGCGGTGTCCGGTGGGGAAACAGCGAGCGCATGTTCGCCGCCGTCATCCCGGCCGAAGGAGATGTTATCTGGGTCTGCCCCGCATTCGAGGAAAGCCGGGCCCGTGAGCAGATCCGCTTTGGGAATGACATTCGCCTTTGGGAAGAAGACGAGAGCCCTTACAAGCGAGTGGCCGAAGCGTTCCGAGATCTTGGCATCCGTGACGGGAAGATCGGAATGGAAGAACGGGTCCGCTTCTTTCTGTTCGACGGAATCCGGAAAGAAGCACCGTACCTGGACTATGTCAGCGCAGATCCCGTGACCATCGAATGCCGGGTGATCAAATCCCCGGCTGAGATCGCCCTCATGCAAAAAGCATCAGATATCACCATCGCGGCCTATAAGGTAACCGTGGCCAAAATCGAGAAGGGGATGACGGGCGACGACATCAGAGCCATTGCCTCGCAGGCCCATACGGCTCTGGGGGCATCCGGCAGCATCGGGGCCCAGATTGCCGAAGCTTCGGCCAATCCCCATGGGAGCATCAAACGGATCGAAGTCAAGGAGGGTGACATCATTCTCATGGACGGCGGGTGCAGCGTGGACGGCTACCGCTCCGACATCAGCCGCACCATCGTCTTCGGGGAACCCACCTCGAAGCAGCGGGACGCCTGGAATTTGATGAAAAAAGCCCAGAGCGCAGTCTTCGCCAAAGCCGGAGTGGGTGTTCCCTGCGAAGATGCGGACGCCGCCGCCCGCCAAGTCTACGCCGATCATGGTTTACCCGGAGGCTATAAGCTTCCCGGCTGCCCCCACCGCACAGGCCACGGAATCGGCCTGGACGGACACGAGTGGATCAACCTGGTCAAAGGAAACAAGCGCCCCATGGAAGTCGGAATGTGCTTCAGCAACGAACCCATGTTGGTCATACCGGACGAATTCGGTATCCGGCTGGAAGATTGCTTCCACATCACACCGGACGGCCCAAAATATTTCTCCCAGCCGAGCCCTTCCATCGACCAGCCCTTCGCCTGAGAATGACAGGAAAGGAGATTATTCATGCAGCATTCCAATCGTATTCTACTGGTCGTCGTGATCACGATTTTGCTTGCGCCCGCTGTCCAGCCGACCCAGGAATCCCGGGATCCAAGGGAAACCGCCCTGGTTAAAACCATCAGCGAGGAACTGATCTCAAAACCGCCCAGCAAGCTCATGCTGGACCCCTTTTACGAAAAATACCTTGACGCCATGGGTATTCCTGTGATCGCTTCAGCAGCCGTTTCAGACACGGCCCTTCTCATTGCCCGGGATATCATCCTCCACATGCTTTCCGAGAGGCCGGATATCCGGCGAACACTGATTCGATCCGGTCAGAAAGTCGGGATCATCGGCCATGCTCAGAAGATGTCGGATATTCCGGAATACAAAAACCTGAAAAAGCCCGCCTTCGGAGACAGGCGCCTGACGGCCAAGGAAATCGCGGAATACGAGAAGATTCAAAAAATGACCGATCAAGAGTACTGGAACATGCGGGCCAGGGGACTGGGCGGAGTTTACACGACATGCGGTGAGGAAAACCTGCTGGGCATACCCGGAACACGCTATTTCGGCGAACATATCCTCGTCCATGAGTTCGCCCATGCCGTGCACAAAGGCATAAGGGCGTGCGATCCTGAACTCGCCGATTTGATCGATCAGGCCTATGCCGATGCCATGGCTCTCGGCCTCTGGAAAGGTCAATACGCCTCGACCAATTCAGGAGAATATTTCGCCGAGGGAACTCAGTTCTGGTTCTGGTCCAACTATGAGTACAAAGACGGAGATAAGGTGGTCTACAGCCCTCTGGATCTGCGCACATACGACGCGACGCTCTACGACCTCCTCTCCCGCGTCTATCCTTCCAGCCACAGGATTCCCCTCGATGTCTTCTACAACTTCAAGGAGAGCCACCCGGACCTCATCGAGAAAAAGCAGAATAATTCCCTTAGTGTGGAGACGGGGCATTTCGATCCGGCCAGCGATTTCGTCCACAATCCCAGCGATTGCCTGCTGATCACCAAGAGTAAGGGCGTACTAATGGGCAGTGTGCCTTACTCCAAGGAGGGGATGTTTCTAAAGCTTTAGAATCAGAATTGTCCTGTTTGATCCATAGTTACGAATGGTTCTGCCTCGATTCGCTCAAGAGTCGGAACATCCCAGAGTGGAGTCGTGTCGAACTCTCATCTTTCAACCATGAAATAAAAGGGTGAACCATGAAAAACAAACATAACAATTATTCAACCTACGACGAACATCGGGTCCAGGAACCGGTTTCCCGCCGTGATGCGTTGAAGCGGCTGGGCATTGGAGGCGCTGGTGTTTTACTGATGAATCATATTTTCAGAGGTCGATCCCAGGATATCATTGTGGCCGGCACGCCTGTAGAAATAGGCGTCTGTACTTTGAGCCCTTCGACGGTCCGCATCACTGTGCAGCCTATCGAGAAAGGAAACACGCCCGCTCTTCCGGCGGATGGCGCCCTGGGAAGCGAGAGCACGGGGCAACCGCTTGGACAGCACCGGGAACGCGAAACCTTCCATCCCGTAAACGCAGGAGGACTGGTGGTGCGGTTCACGCCTGAGCCCCCAACGCTGCATATCGAGACGCCTTCGGGCCGGACAGTCCAAAAGCTGACGCTCGATAAGCAGGAGCCCGGCATGAGCTTCCTGCTGAGCCAGGGGCCTCTGCTCGGACTCGGGCAAGGAGGGCCGCAGTTCGATCGCAAGGGGACTGTGGACAGAATGCGCAGCGGACAAAGAGGCTATAAGCTCGCCACCCACGGCGGCCGTGTTCCGATCCAGTGGCTTGTGGGCACCGACGGGTGGGGCATGTTCATCCATTATCCCTTGGGTTCGTTCGACTTCACCGGATCCGAAGGGAGAATCACTCCGTTCGGTGACGGACTTCCTTTGGATGTTTTTGTTGTGACTTCATCCGATCCAAAGGAAATCCTGCGGGAATACGCGCGCATCACTGGTTTACCTGAACTTCCGGCACTCTGGACGTTCGGCTATATGCAGTCGCATCGGACACTCGAAGGCCCGGCAGAGATCTTGGCTGTCGCCAACACAATGCGGGAAAAGAGACTACCGTGCGATGCATTGATCTATCTGGGCACGGAGTTTTGCCCGTCCGGATGGAACACACGCAACGGTGAGTTCACGTGGCATGAGGGCAACTTCCCGGACCCGAAAGGTATGATCGACAAGCTGCACAACCAGCACTTCCGGGTCGTGCTCCACATCGTTATTGAAGGCTGCAGGCTCACGGGAACCGTGCATGAACAATGCGATCCTAAGGACGCGGTTCCCAGCGGACGGACAGAAGATGATCGATGGCCTCCAGACCGTAGCGTTCCCTGCTATTGGCCTTATCATAAACCCCTTTTCGAGGTCGGCATCGATGGTTTCTGGCCGGATCAAGGAGACGGCCTTGATGCAGCATCCCGGCTGAACCGCAATCGGATGTACTGGGAGGGATCCCGGCTGTGGCGTCCGGACGAACGGCCTTTTGCTTTGCACCGCAACGGCTATGCCGGCATGCAGCGGTATGCTGCGTTCCTCTGGTCCGGTGATGTCCAGTCGCGCTGGGAAACGCTTCGATCGCATGTGCCCGTAGCCGTCAACGCCGGCCTTTCCGGCATTCCCTTCTGGGGAACCGACATCGGAGGATTCATACCCACATCGGAATACACGGGCGAACTGCATGTCCGCTGGTTTCAGTTCGGTGCCTTCTGTCCCTCATTCCGGGCGCACGGCCGACACTGGCACCTGAGGCTTCCATGGGGCTGGGACGGAGGCGATGGGGGTCCCAAAGAGACCGAAACCTTCAATCCGGATCCCGCGGAGTTTAAGAATCCTCAGGTCGAGCCGATTCTGAAGAAATATCTCGAACTTCGATACCGGCTGCTGCCCTATACCTATACGGCCGCACAAGAATGCTGCGACACAGGCCTACCGATGATGCGCGCGCTCTGGCTGCACCAGCCCGATGATCCGGCAGCGGTTGCACGGGGCGATCAATACCTATGGGGCCGGGACCTGTTGGTGTCGCCGGTCGTTGAAAAGGGAGCCTCGATCCGCCGTCTGGTTTTGCCGCGCGGTGTGTGGTTTGACTTCTGGACCGAAGCCCGTGTGGAGGGAGGCCGCGAAATCGATCGCAAAGTCGATCTCGAAACCATGCCGCTGCATGTCCGGGCGGGAACGGTTCTGCCTCTCGGTCCTGTGAAACAGTATGCGGATGAGCCGGTGGATGCACCCTTGACTTTGGTTATCTATCCCGGAGCCGACGGTTCATCCACTCTCTATGAGGATGACGGAAAGACGTTCGCTTACAAGAAGGGCAAGAGGATGTGGATCGAGATGGGCTGGCGAAATGCCGAGCGCAGATTGACCCTTCGCATGGCCCGTGGATCGCTCCTGCTTCCACCGGTCCCGCGGACGTTTGAAGTGCGTGTCGCAGGAGAAAAGACAAAGAAAACTGTCGTGTTCGATGGCAGTGTTCAAGATATACGGATCTGATTAGGAACCGTTGATAGTGCGGCCGTGAATAACCTCGCTGGGTGTCATGAATGAATCAAACAGGACTCAGGATGGATATTTTGAATTCCCGGCTCGATCCGGTCTGACCGGGGGAATCGGGCAAAACCACGGTCAAGACGCCATCCCCGGCCGAGCATCGGCCAAGACCGAAAGAAAACAGGGCACTCCAAATCTCATGCTTTGCGTCCCAGTGTTCCGCAACACGCTTCCCCTCAAGCGACCGGACAGAGCCTGCTCTCTTTGTCTCCGGATCGTACAGGACGCAGGAGACCTCGTACCCTTCATCGATCACTTTTTGGGGAGAAAGTGTGAAGAAATAAAAATAATATGACTCAGGATCGATGTCTTTATCCACAGACGGAATATTCTTGCTGAGGAATGATTATTTTATGGTCTTCTGACCGATGAGAATGGCCGACGAAATAGAGAGGAGAAAAGCTGTCGCCCCACCCTTTTTCATGATTTATGCTTCCCTACTTTTACAGTTTTTTAGGACTCCGCCTCTTAATTCAAACCCAACAGCCATCGTTAAGGCTTTCGCTTCAAGAAGCTGAGAATTTAATTATTATTTCTCGGCTTCGACTTTGTTCCAGTCCGGGGGCTCGACACCGAGCAGGTGGCGCACGAAAAAGTCGTTCCGCTTCCTGTCTCCGTATTCCGCATTTTCTCGCCTTCCGGCGCCGTGGCCAAGGCCAGGCATGGACAGAAGGTCGAAGTTTTTGTTGGCCTTGATCAGGGCATCAACGACCTGCATGGTTGAGGCCGGATCGACGTTCGTGTCGAGCTCGCCGACGACCAGGAGGAGCTTCCCCTGGAGCCGGTAGGCATTGTCCACGTTAGACGAGGCTGAGTACTCAGGACCGACCGGCCAGCCCATCCACTGCTCGTTCCACCAGATCTTATCCATCCGGTTGTCATGACAACCGGCAAATGAAACAGCCACCTTGTAGAACTCGGGATGGAACAGTAACGCTCCTGTCGAGTTCTGTCCCCCGGCCGATCCTCCGTAAATACCAACCCGGCTGATGTCATAATGGGGGTATTTGTCGGCGACCGCCTTGTGCCAGAGAATCCGGTCCGGGAAGCCCGCATCGCCGATATTCTTCCAGCAGACGTCATGGAACGCCTTGGACCGGTTGTTGGTCCCCATTCCATCTATCTGGACAACGATGAATCCCAGCTCTGCCACGGACTGCATCGGATGATAGGCGCTGAATGTTTTCGGGACGAAAGAGCCGTGCGGTCCGGCATATATATATTCGACCACCGGATATTTTATTTCCGGATCGAAGTTCGTCGGTCGGATGATGATTCCCCAGATATCGGTTTTTCCGTCGCGGCCCTTGGCAGTGAAAACCTCCGGAGCGCGCCAGCCGGCCTCGAGGAGCGGCTGGATATCGGTCCGCTCGACTTCCTTGAGAAGCTTTCTGCCCTCGGTGAGACGGAGCTCGGCGACAGGTGGAAGATCGACCCGGGACCAGATGTCGACATAATATTTCATGTCCGTCGAAAAAATGACCGAGTGGTTCCCATCCTCCTCGGTCAGGGGAGTCAGGCCTGACCCGTCGAAATTGATCCTGTAATAATGGATGAGGTAGGGGTCTTGGCCCGGATACATGCCGCTGGCCTGGAACCAGATCTGGCGGGCCTCCTCATCGACTTTTTCCACGCCCCGGACGACCCAATTTCCTCGTGTGATCTGGTTCTTGACCTCTCCGGTGTCCCCGTCATAGAGGTAGAGGTGGCCCCAGCCGTCTTGGTCGGACAACCAGATGATCTCTTTCCCGTCCTCAACGTCGTGGCGGTATTTATTGTAGCGATAGGAAAAAAAAGTCTCCGGTTCTTCGCTGATGAGGGCCCGAGGTATCCCTGCAGCCGCATCCACCTCGATGATACGATAGACCTGGTGGCCGCGCTGGTTATACTCAAAGGTGAAGCCCCGGCTGTCCTTCCACCAGACCGGAGGCGAGAGACTGAAGGGATTGGGGAAGAGGGAGTTGTCGACATTGACCTGTTTTTTAGTCTCAAGGTTGAAAAGCACGGGCTGTTCGACATCAAGGGCATCGCCGGGTTTGTTGTATTCCATTTGGTGATACTTCGGCTGGACCTGATCGGTTGGAGAAGACTCGACATAGTGGACGATGCGCTTGTATCCCGGCCGGATCCGGTAGACGGCCAGCTTTTTCGAATCCGGTGACCATCTGATAGACTGCAGATCATAGGTGTTGCCCTCTGACCCGTCATAGCTCAGGGCCAATTCTTCTTTATTTTCTTGGGAGCGCAACCACACATTGAAGTTTTTGATGAAGGCTTCCCACTTTTTGTCGGGAGATGTTTTGGGCTCCTGCGGGGGAGCAGGGCGCGGAGTGAACGGCGATCCTCCCGGTCTCCAGAACGCCGGACCGATTTTTTCACACGAATAATCAGCAAGGTTGCATCTCCACCTGAATTCGCCGGCCACGAACTCCACCGCTTTCTCGTTGTCGATAAAAGTCAGGGCCATGAAAGGCAGGTTCAATGGCGAATACTCCTCCCCGGAAGCGGCGGAAAGGGAAGCCGCGAGCCTCTGGTGATCAAAGGCAGGTTTCTTGGCCAGGCTTTGAGCGTCCATGACATCGAACTCATAACCCCCCTTGACCGTCCTCCGATACCAGAACCGGCTGGTTTTTTCGATCCAGCCCGCCCTGTCCACAGCGTTCAGGGCTAAAAATTGGGTTTTCTCCCTGAGGCTGCTCGCTCTTTCGTAGTCTACCTGTGTGCCCTGTGCCGAAAGCTGAACCGGGTAAAAAATCCAGATCATCAAGAGAATAAAGAATGCCGCCAACCATTTGTCTTTCATGAATCCTCCTCTCTTGAAATTATCGGACACATATATTATCGGCCTCCCCTGTTCTTGGACAGGCGGAAAGCCCCAATCCGGGTCGAATAGGTCGTGGCCCCCTTTTTGAGGTAGTCGCCGACATACCAGATCGTCCGGTCGTCGCTCGGATCGACCGCAGTCTGGGAATAATCCATCCACCGCATCGTGTCCGTTTGGGCGGCCTCTCCCTCGACAAGGATGGCCTCGCGCATGGTGAGGAGACCCGGCGGATCATCCTCCAGCCGACCGGCAAAGCGCTGGCCGGCAAAGTGCGGCGACCCGCCGAATGAGTATCCGATCCCGATATTGCCCAGCGCATCCATGGCCGGGCTGGCCATCCAGCGGAAGAACCGGTCAGGAGCATAGGTTCCCTGCTGGTAGAGTTTGACACGACGATTCTTGTCCAGCCGGAATTCGTACCAGCGGACTCCTCCGCCGCCGGCGGCTGCGCTCACCGAATGGACGGCGACAATCGATTCGCGGCGGCCGACCCGCCGATAAACCAGGCGGGGCATGATCTTATCCCCCTGCCCATCAAGACACCGGTCGGTTCCTGGCTGGGGCACGGCATTGGTCAACTGGCCGCCTCCCAGATAGCGATAAGGGGCAACGGGAATCTTAACCGGACCGTCTAGTTTCGTCCGGGACGGATCGTCCCAATCCACGTGGAATGTCCAGACGTAAATCCCGTCATCCTCCGTGATCCCTTTCAACTGTGCTCCGCCGGTGGCCATCATGATGTTCGGTGCCCCGGACGGAGGAAGTTTTTTCCCGTCGATGTCGGCATTGTTCAGAAAGTTCACCCCGTCGATAATAAAACCCAGCTCCCTGGCCGGCTCGCCCTTGAGCATCTTTTCCCTCTCGACGACATAGGCTTGCTTCTGGATGACATCGTCTCCGGTGCTTGTCGGTACATAATAGCCGTCCGGCCAGACGGCCGGACGGGGGTAGTCCGGAAACAGAGGCCGGACGAATTCGTAGCGGTAATAGGATCCGAGGGGATCGGAGCTTGTGCTGACAGCATAGCACATGGCGAAAGAACCGCCGCGATTTTCGGGAGGACGCTTTTTTCGGGGAGAGCGGGCCGGCAGAGAGGCGACATCCATTTCTTCTGCGGTCGGCCGCGGAGGCTGGAAGAGCATAAGAGCCGGGCCGGGTTGTCCCTCGACACTGGGAAGGCTGAGATGAGCCGGCTCACCCGATTTCGGCACCGGAGGTCCGTTTGTCCTTGGAGGAAGCCGCCTAAAGATCGGCATGACGATCAACCAGTGGTCAGCGAGCTGGTCGTAACGGACGACAGCATCAGCGTTATTGATCGCTGCCGCGGAACCGAATCCTCGGAAGACATTGTTCGTGGGGACCGGGCCGTAAAGTACTTCCCCGGTCCTCTTGAATCGCTTTCCTTTCTTGGTAAAGACGGCCATCCGCGTGTTCACGGTTTGGACGATATGGTCCGGTCCGACGGCCAGGGAATTGTCCGACGGATTGCGGTACCAAGCCCTGCCCTGAGGCCCTTCGAAGCCTTCACCCAGTCCATCGAAACTGGCCAGGATTTCCGGCGGGGAATGGGTTCCCTGCTCTGTTTGCTCAACAGAGTCCGATGTTAAAGGGATGGTATCCGATTCATGAACCGGAGGGATCATGGATCTCCTATCGGCCTCGCCGGAGAATGATTCCCTTTGAGTGGAACTATTGCCAATAGCCTCAGAGCCGCACTGAGAAAGAGGCGAGGATACGTCGTATTGGGCAGCCGTTCGGACAGTTAGCGGAATAAAAGGCTCCCCCCTTCGCCCTTTCCGATCACCCGGATTCAAGGAATCCTGCCGGCCATGAATGCCCAAAAAGACCAATCCCACGAGAAGAAAAACAACCGTGTTTTTTCCACCGTTTGTCACTTTGTCGCTTCGGATATCAAATCTCCTTAATCCAAAGGCGGACATCATAGTGAATCGCAACGTGGAGAGGATGTGAAGGACTCCCGCTCCCGCACAGATGAAAACGGAGCACTAATGATCCCCGGCTGGACAAGATGCCGCTCAAAGATGATGACAGCCCATGCATAAACAGCAAGACCGTTCAAATAATCCAATCCCGTTTATCGAAAAAAGCTGATAGTCAAGAGAGACCCTGATTCACCTCGATCTGGAGCAGACATTTATTTATTTGGAAAAACCACATACCATACGCCTGGACCGAATCTCAACTCTGCGCCAGGTTTAGGACTTAAAGACAAACCTTATTTTAGATGCCTCTCTCCAGTCTTTCTTCACGCTGCCGGAAAGAAAGTCAGGTTCGGACCCGATTCCTTAATGTCTTATTTCTGCAGCGGGGAGACGTCGTCGATGGCCCACATGCCGCGTCCGTTCGTGGCGATGATCAACATGTTGTCGCGAGGGTGGATCTGCAAATTCCAGACCGGGGCATTCGGCAGCCCGGATCCGAGATAATTCCAGGTTTTGCCGCCGTCTGTGGTGACGAAAACTCCCTGGTCGGTCCCGCAGTAGAGAACATCCTTTTTTTTCGGATCCTCCCGGATGACGTTGGTCGGGCCGCCGGGGATATCGGTGGCAATACTCACCCAGGTCTTCCCGTAGTCCGTGGACTTAAAAACGTAGGGCGCAAAATCGTCGTCTTCCCGACCGATCTGAGCGATATAGACCGTGGCCGGATCATACTGCGAAGCGACCATGTTCCAGACATGCTTGTTGTACGGGAGACCGGCCGTGATATCGGTCCAGGTCGACCCGGCATCCTTCGTGACATGAACGCGTCCGTCGTCGGTTCCGACATAGACCACACCGAATGTAAACGGCGATTCGGCGATGGCCGTGATGGTCTGATAGGGGATCGCATAAGGGAGATTCCCCTGCCACTCGGGTTTATTGCACGTCAGGTCCGGGCTGATTCTTTCCCATGTTTCACCTTTGTTCATTGAGCGGAAGAGATACTGAAAACCGCAGTAGACGATCTGGGGATTGTGGGGCGAGAGCAGCAAGCCGGCCAGCCACTGGCCACGGTAAGGGACTTCGCCTTCGGGGGCCTTGGGATAGACATCCTTGCTCGTCCATTCGCCGTTCTTGAACTCGGACCTCTCGACCCGACCGTAATAGCCCGAGGCGTATTCCGTATTCGGATCGTTGGGATCGACGACGATCAGGGTCCCTTCTCCCCCGGGTGCCCTTTCCCAACGGACGACCTGGGGGCGGCGGCGCCGGCCTGGCTCCGGGGCGGCCAAAGGAGCGACTCCCAGGCCCCGGTAGGTCCCGAAATCCTGGACAGAGCCGTAAACAGAGAACGGCTTGTTCATGTCGTAAGCAACGTTGTAAAACTGGGTCGCCGGGATACCGTCCTGGAAGCTTCTCCAGTTCTTACCGTAATCGTAAGAAACGTAAGCCCCTCCGTCATTGGCGTTGATAAGATAGGTCGAGTCGGAAGGATCGATCCAAAGACCGTGGTGATCACCGTGAACACCCTGGCCGAGCCTCTCCCAAGTTTTTCCTGCGTCACTGGAACGGTAAAGGCCGAGGCCCATCAGATAAACGACATCCGCGTTGTTGGGGTCCACCCGGATCTGGCCGAAAACCCAGCCGTATGTGCCGCCGAAGCGCTCGAACATCTTGTCCGAAGGGCTCATCTTGCGCCAGGTCTCGCCCTGGTCGTCCGAGCGGTACACCTCGGCTCCGACAATGTCGGAGTAAGTCCTCAGGCGGCCGTAGGAGTCGCGCTCTCCGGGCTCGGGCATCCGGGTCGGCGTGTGGTTATCGACAAAAGCATAGACGACATTGGGTTTGGTCCGGCAAAGGGCCAGGCCGATCCGGCCGATCTTTGTCTGGTCGGGGGGAAGACCGTTCGTCAACGGTTTCCAGGTCTTGCCTCCGTCGGTCGTCTTGAACAACCCTTCGCCGCCGGGTGTCGGGTCGCTCCAGCGCAGCCTGATCCGGTTGACCATCGAGGCGATCAGGACATCCGGATTCGTCGGGTCCATGACCAGATCGATGGCCCCGATTTTCTCGTTGATGTAGAGAACCTTCTCCCAGGTCTTTCCGCCATCGGTCGTCTTGTAAACTCCGCGCTCGGGATTGTAGGTCCACTCGTGTCCGGTCGCAGCGACATAGACGGTGTCGGGATTGGTGGGATGGACGAGAATCCGGCCGATCGTTTGAGTCGCGGCGAGGCCCGAGTGGGCCCAGGTTTTTCCGGCATCCGTGGACTTGTAAACACCGATCCCGGCAATCGAGGCCCTGAAGTGATTGGCCTCACCTGTACCCACCCAAACGATGTCCGGGTGGGATTCGGATATGGCCAGGTCTCCGATTGAAAGGGTCGGCAGCTCGTCGGCAATCGGCGTCCAGGTCACTCCTGCGTTATCCGTCTTCCAGACACCGCCGGTGGCGGCCCCCACATATATGGTGAGCCGGCTCCCTTTTGGGACCTCGACATCCGTGCATCGCCCGCCCACGTCGAACGGCCCGATGTAGCGCCACTTCATGTGCTTCAGCGGCGTCCGGGCTTTCATGGCCTGGTATTGATCGAACCACTTGAAGCGCAAGGCTGGGTCTGTACTCTCGATCTTTTTCATCACCGCCTTGGCCGGCTGCGCCTTTCTTTGGGCGCCGGCAAAGACAAAGATCGAAAGAGCCAAAACGATGCATAACAATAAATAGAATTGCTTGGAAATCCTCATGAAAACCTCCTTTTGATTTGATGATATGAAATATTTTAGATACTTCATTTCTTCATATTAATTTTTTTTGGAGCCCAAGTCAAGCCTTTTATCGGGCGGTCTTCGGGCATGGCCCCAGGGACCAGCCCTGGGTATGGATGATACGTGCTCTTCGGGTGAGTTTCTTTCCTCCGACTTCCAGGGTGACGACATATTCTCCCGGGGGCACCCAGCGAGCCAGCACGTCTCTCATTCGGCTCAAGCGAGCCGCCCCGTCCTCCCCTGTTATTCGAGGACGCATATCCCAGACCACGGTGTTGATACCGGCTGCGGCTTTTCCATCGCGTACGGCCAGAACATTTTCATAAGGATCGGCGATCGTGATGGTGACCGGAATGTTCAGCGGATTCTTCAGATAATATCGGATGAGGATTCCATTGGGCTCATTGGGGGTCAGAATGTGTCTGTCACCGAACAGATAATCATTGGCACCGAAGGACCAGTTGACTCTCTGGACTGTGGATTCGATATCGAAAAGATGGACATCTTCGGCCAGCACAGTCTCATTCATCTCCTGCAGGGGCGCTATATCCGTGATCCAGAGGCCCCGGCCGTAGGATCCCAGAATCAGGTCATTCTCGCGGGGATGCAGCACCACGTCGTGCACCGGGACGTTGGGCATGTTGTTGTTCATCTTCACCCACCTTTTGCCGCCGTCGATCGAGACGAAAAGCCCGGTATCGTTGCCGACGAAAAGGAGGTTGGGATTCTTGTGATCTTCAGTGATGACATTGACCGGTTCCAGCGGAAGGCCGACATTGATCGGCAGCCAGGTTTCACCGTAGTCCTCTGTTTTATAAAGATAAGCTTTGAAGTCATCAACCTTATATCCGTTTTTGGCTACATAAGCCGTACCTTCCTTGTGATGGGAAGCCCGGACGCGGCTCACATAGCACTCTTCCCGGCCTCCGACAGCAGCGATCCTGGACGTGAGGTCGGTCCAGGTTGCGCCATGATCTTTGGTGACATGGACTTTACCGTCGCTTATGCCGACCCAGATAATTCCCGGCGTGATCGGGGATTCTGAGATCGAAGAGATGGCAAACCAGGGGATACCGCCAGGAAGGCCGCCTTCTGAAACAGGGAAGATCTTGTCGGCGGGATTCGTGCTCAGGTCCGGGCTGATTTCCTGCCAGTGGTCTCCTCGGTCGAGCGACCGGAGGAGAACCTGGCCTCCTGTGTAGATCATCTGGCTGTTGTGCGGGGAGATATGGAGCGGAGTGCACCAGATGAAACGGTAAGGCGGCTTGCCCTTTTCCCGAACGGGCAGAATGCTCGTTCGATATCCCAGTTTCTGGTCGACCCGGAAGTGTCCTCCGTACTGCATCGTCGTGTACAGCCAGCGGCTGTCCATGGGATCGACCTGGGTAAACATGCCGTCTCCGCTGCCGACCGCTGTCCAGTCAAAAAGCGTGATCTTGCCGGTGGCGCTGTTCGAAGGCCCCCTCCACATCTCGTGATCCTGAAGACCGGCATAGATATTGTAGGGATCCTCCATGTCCACACCAATGGCATAGACTTCTCCCAGGGCAAGATTGTACAGATGGTCGCAGGTTTTTCCGCCGTCATAGGAGATAAAGATTCCGCCATCGCTTCCCATGATGATGCGGTCCGAATTCTGCGGATCAATCCACAGCGTGCGGACATCACCGAACATGGTTGAGAATAGCCTTTTCGGCGGCCAGTCGAGGTCATGCCAGGTCTTTCCGCCATCGGTCGAGTTGGCCAGGGAGACACCCGTTATGAAGATGTTCTTATCGTTGTTGGGATCGACTCGGATCTGGCTGAAGTAGTAAGGGCCCTTGCTGCTGACGTCGTCTTCGGCGGAGTTCATTTTAACCCAGGTCTCGCCGCCATCCTCTGTCCGGTAAGCCTCTCCACCGACCATCCTATCGCGGGACGGCCGGCCGCGTGCCCTGTCCTGTTCGATCTCGGCTTGTGTCGCAGGCCGGCTGTTGGCGTTCTCCACCACGGCATAAAGAATCTCCGGATTTTTGAGGTAGATATCAAGCCCGATGCGGCCGATCCGGCCCGTGGGAAGCCCTCCGGCGAGCCGTTTCCAGGTTTTTCCCGCATCCGTGGTCTTGTAGATTCCGCTACCGGGACCGCCGTTGATGTACTGCCAGGGCAGCCTCTGCTTGTCATAGGTAGCGGCGTAGAGGATGTCGGGATCCTTTGGGTTAATGATCAGATCAATAATCCCGATCCTTTCATCAAGATAGAAGACTTTTTCCCAGTTCCGGCCGCCGTCCGTGGTCTTAAAAACCCCTCTTTCCTCGTTTTCCGAATGGAGAGAACCCATGGAGGCCACATAGACGATATCAGGATTCCGGGGGTGGATACAGATCCGGGGAATGTGCTGCGTATCTTTGAGCCCCATATGCTTCCAGGTCTTGGCGCCGTCTGTGGATTTGTAAACCCCGTCTCCGGCATATGAACTGCGGGAGCAGAATCCGTCTCCGGTCCCCACCCAGACGATATCGGGATCCGAAGGGGCCAGGGTCACATCGCCTATCGTAAGCTTGGTCTGACCGTCGAACACAGGCTGAAAAGTTGTCCCGTTGTTTGTGGTTTTCCAGAGGCCTCCTGTCCAGGTCGCTACATAAAAGGTGTAGAGATGGTCTTTTTCCGGAAGGTCGGGCACGGCGATGTCCGAAGTTCTGGCGCCAACCCGGAAGGGCCCGACATTCCTGAACGTGAATGCCTTTAACAGGTCCTCATTGAAAAGATCCTGCTCGCGGGTATCTGCTCCGGCGGCGGCGGCCAGCAGTATAACCAGACCAAAGATGATACTTATTTTCAGATTCATACCTCCTCCTTAAATGATGACATGGTCTCAAAGTGACAGTCATTTAAATGCAAATAAACGTGCAGGGATATGTCGGAGCGGCATTGAAGATATGGCCTTCCATAGTCTCCTTGGAGGGGGAACTGACTCCCCCCTTCCAACACTCGCTTCGCTCGCTGCCTCCCCTTCTCAGGCTTCGCCCTGCGACCAAGGGCACATACCCCTTTGGAATCCCCAGCAGCTTCTCTCCGATCGCTGTTGTCCTTCGAGGGTATTCGATAAAGTCGAACGCTGAGGATGTATTGAGCACGAGCAGACAAAAGATGGGGAATCCGGATCGACATAGATAGAGGGTTGTTGAATGGAGTTAACATGCGGAGTTCCGCAGGCGCCGAGAAGGACGGTGAAGGAATGGCGTTAAAAATCTGAACGGGAGCAAAGACATTTTCCGGCATCTTATATCCTTGCTTCAGTCTTGTCACTTTGGGACAACTGCGTATTCCGGTGAATCCGGCCACCGGTTCCGGCGTTAACTGGCCACCTGTCGGAGCGAAGGGACGATGGGTTTTCATTTTACCTCAGGGTGGCCGGCATGAGTCAATAGCGACCTCGTTTTCCTCATCGATTCTCCTCTGAACTCCGGTCTATGGGCGTTGTGAACGATCCTGTCCATGACGGCATCCGCGAGCGTCGGATCTGCCATCCTCGAAGGCCACGAGGCGACGGGGACCTGAGTGGCCAGGATCATCAATCACCTCATGAAGAGGCGACTCCCTGACTTCCCTTCCCTTCCGATGAGCTGAGGCAAAAAAAGAATCCGGCGTTTCCCTGCATTGCCGCCGGACTAATTGCTTTTGGAATCGATTCGCAGCAGTGCCGCTGCGTTCTCCAGGCTCTTGTTGCCGGTCCAGAGCGGTCCGGAACAGACGCTGTGAATCACGCGCCTAAAAGGCGTTTTTCTTATCCAAATCGGATTTATAGCTTGTGTTTTATAATTTTTTCTCAGTGCTGTCCAGTTATAAAAGGTCAAGTACCGATCGTTCTCCCGGTCGTAGAACCGAACCCGACGGATCGCGTCGGGATAGTCGGTCTTGGATTTGGGACCGGTCAGCACGATCCTCTGGTCGCTGATCAGGTCCATGGTTTTGTCGACGGGTTGAGACGAGATTCGGCGCGACTGAAGATTCGACTTGGCCCGGATGACGAAAAACGCGTGGTTCTGATGAAGGGTGTAAAGTCGAAAGAAGTCCAGATATCCTCGATCCAGGATGGAGAAGGAACCCGGCTCGGGCAGGAGATCGTCGAGGATCCGAACGTCGTGCGTTTTCCCTTGTGTTATATGGATAAAAGTTGGTATCGAGCCCTTCAGGTCGAGAAGGGTATGGAGCTTGATGGCGCCCTTGCGTTTGCGGAACCGAGCCCAGGGAAAAAGCGACAGACAGAGGTCGATCGTCGTGGAATCGAAGGCGTAGATCGTATTGTCGAGCTCCAATCCGATATCCTCGTTGCGGTAAAGTCGACGGGCCTCGGCGATGAGCACCTGGGCAAAGTCGGCGTAGATGCGCCAATCGCGGGCTTCGTTGGCGTTGGCCAAGTTGTTGCGAGAGACGCGGCCGCGGATGCCCATGTGATAGAGCCGGCTTCTCACGGCTTTCAAGCAGGAGACGATATCGCGAAGGCTTTCCCGATAAGTCAGCTGGGCGAAAGCCAGACAGAAGAACTGATCGAGGCACGAAAATTTCCGGACCCTGTAGTCCCCGCGATAACGCCGGACGCATTTCCGAAACTCGGGAAGAGGAAGGAAGGCCATGATCTGGGCGAAGACGGATGGTTGCGTGTTCATCGGTCGCTCCTCGAAGTGCGAAAGAGCGCCGATTATACAAAATCGCGTTCAAATCGATTACGGCGAAAAACGACTTCATCTTCTGTATTATGTACATGATGGGAAGCTTTTGTTTTTCCTTAACTGGACAGCACTGATTTTGTCTATTAATATACCAAAGGTGAAGTTGTTTTGCCAGCCATCTATTAAGACAGGATTGCGTTAGGCCTACTTTGTTTAGCTCCATCCAAACTGTGTCGGGCCACTTGTTATGGTAACACTATATCCATTGTCATCGCTGACGTAGATGGTCACATCTACATGAGTAGGAAGAATTCCTCCGTAACTGTATGCTTTATTGTAGGTCCATTCGTAATAACCTCCTTGAGGTATCCTTTGAGTGCTAGTTGGATAATAATCTTCATCAAGAATCGCTACGCTATTATTTAGATATTGAATATGAACACTGTTGATATTAGCCCCGACATTATTTGTGTTAGTAACACCAAACTTCAGATTCACTGTGATTGTGTTTAACGCAGGGAAGAAAACTGCGAGGCCAACGAGAGCGCCGGTATAAGTTGCCCTTGGCTTTGGGGCTGGGGGTGATGTTGATTCTGAGCTTTTGCAGGAAAACAGGGCAAAACTTGCCAACAAAACAAAAATCAGAGAATGCCTTAATAGTTTCATCCTTTTCCTCCTTTTGGCTTTTTCTAATCAAGCAATGGAAGTGTTTTCAACAACACAACCTTTTTTTGCCTTAGGAAATATTTTTTATCCTTCATTCCAAGAAAGCAATCGCCTCCAGGGGTGAAAATGGGGGTGAGGTGAGCTAATTCTGAAAGGTGACCTTCATTCCCTTTTGTTAATCGTGACAGAATAATTTTGCTTTAATGCCAGTCCGTCCAGGGTAGGCAATTATGCGTCTCATATGCGAGAGGAGATATTCACGCAACCAAATTCCTCGTGGGGGAGACGGGTCCCCTGGGGAATTTGGGCTTGATATCCTTTGGAGAGAACCAGATGTTCTCGTCATACCTTCTCCCCAAGGCGAGTAGCGCACCAGATATATAGTGGGCTAAGGCCTATAAGTAAGGGCCAATCTGTAGAAGTGATCAGCGACAATCATAGTTCCCGGCCGCATTGACTCAATGTTTTTGTTACTGAGATTATGTCGTTGCCTCAACAAAATGTTACCGAAAAAGGAGAGCAACGATGTCTACTCGGATCAGTAAAGGCACAAAGGGAGAGCTCATCGGAGCTCTCCGCGAACGTTATCAAGTCTCATCGAAGATGGGAAAGACCAAGATATTGGATGAGTTCAAAGCATTGACGGGATTCCATCGAAAGCATGCCATTCGACTACTCAAATCGTACTCTGT
>JBAQGA010000006.1:0-15517 GCA_049287565.1 Candidatus Aminicenantales bacterium | reverse complement strand
AGATTGGCTGGTTTGCGAAGCAAAGCAGCGGGGGTTCCAAGGGGGATGGCCCCCTTGGTCGGAGGACGCAGTCCGAGAAAGGGGGCAGTGAGCGAAGCGAACGTTGGAGCGGAGAAAGCGAAGCTTTTTCCCTCCAAAGAGCCGATGTGGGAAATCGTAGCGTGACTTCGAACTATATATCCCGAGCCTTCCTAAATAACCCAAACAGATTAGCGTTTCTACTTCAAGGTATAGGCGTAGCCGAGGGTCATAACCACTGCGCCGGTATGGTTTTTGCCGTAAGCTTCGACATCGGTCTGGATGTTGGTCAGACCCAGCGAAAAGCGGACCCCGAGAATAAGCTCTCCCGGACCGGCCGGTATGGCCAAGCCGATACCGCCGGCGACCCCGGCGCTGAGGTCGTTGATGTCCTTCTTGCTGTCGGTGGTTGCGTCGAAAGAAAGGGCCGGCAGGGGCTGGAAATCCGGGGGAATCAAGAGCGGTGTCCCCGAATCATCGATGTACAACGTGCTCGAACCACTGGTCACGGTCTTGGCCCGAACAAGCAAGCCGATGTAGGGGCCGGCGTTGATAAAAAAGCGCGGCTTCCGCCCCCAGGCTAGCTCGGCCAGCACCGGGACCTCCAGGTAATCCAGAATGCTCTCATTATCAAAGTCGGCATAAAGCATCAGCTCTGGAGGAAAGACCAGACCGGGAAGGTCAATAATGACGGGCTGCCGGCCGTCCCGTTTCCCGCCATGGGACGCATAGTTGACTTCGGCGCGAAGAGAGAAGTTGGTCAGCAACCTGAACTCGGCAAAAAGCCCAAAAAACGGCCCCTTTCTCGAGGTGTATCCCCGGCTGAACTCATTATCTCCGTCCCGGATGTTTGGGATGCTCAGGCCGCCGTGCGCGCCGACCTGAACTTGACCGGCAATACCGACTGCCGGAGCTGCGATGATGACAATGAGCAGCATGATCGGCAATCCTGCAAACACGATGAGAGCTCTCCGACCCGAAGGCTTGACCGGAAGTTTCATGTTCCTCCCCTCCTTGTCTTCACCGACGGTTCATCACCGAATACTCATGAATCTTCTCCGGACTAAGGCATCAGACGAGCCCGGCCACTTTCTAGAAAATCCATCCGGCGCTCGGGGGAGGATTATATAGAAAACTTATCCGGATTGCCAGGGAAAAAAGCCGGCGAATCCTTATTCCCCACCCCGGGAAGCCAGTTTTCCCTTGAGATACGCCTCGGCAGCGGTGAGGACCGCTTCGAGGTCCGAACCCTTTTCGGCGACGAACTCGACGAGCGAGGCGCTCCCTCCGCCCTTCGCTTTAACCAAGGATGCCAAGATCGGCAGCAACTCCCTCATGTTCAAGGGAAGCTTGTCTGAGCAGGCGAAGACAAGGTGATCCCTCTCTTTACCCCTGACGGCGAACAGGACGGCCAGGTCGGCCAACCTGATGATGTTCAGCGCCAGAAACTTGGCTTCCTCGGCGGTCTTGTCCGTCCAGATCGCTTTGATCAGGGAACCTTTCGCCGTCTTGACGGCCTCTTCGGCCTGATAGGCGGCCAAGGCTTCAAGCAACTGTCTCTGCTTCTTGCGAAAGTGTTTGGCCTCCTGGATCGTCCTCTCGACGGCTGCGGACGCGTCACTTTCCCGGACTGAGAGCCTCTGGCTGATCTCCAGGAGAGACCGGTTCTTAAGCGCGTAGTCCAGCCGAGCCCGCCGGCCGCAGAGGAATTCGAAGCGCAGGTTGTTCCTGATCCTGTCCCAGCGGATGACCTTGACCAACCCGACTTCTCCCGTCCTCCGGCAGTGGGTGCCGCCGCAGGCGGAAAAGTCGAAGCCGTCCACCTCGACGACACGGATCGTGCCTTCCTTCTTGGGGGGGCGCCGAAGCGGCACCTTATCGACCGCTTCCGCGTCCACAAAATAAGTCTTGATCTCCCGGTTCTCGAAGACGATCTCGTTGGCCCTGGCCTCAACCCTCTCCAGATCCTCGTCCGAGATCGCGCTCGTCCCGATCTCCAGAGTCGCGGCCTGTTCTCCCAGATGAAAGGACCGGGTCTCTCCCTGCAAGATCTCGATAAAGCACTGGGAAAGGATGTGTTGACCGGAATGCTGCTGCATATGGTCGAAACGACGGTCCCAGTCGATGATTCCCCGGACTTCCGTCCGGCTCAACTCCCGGTCGAGAAGGTGGACAATCCGATCCCCGTCCTCGAAGACATGGATGACCTCGGTCTCTCCCAGACTCCCGCGGTCGGCCGGCTGGCCTCCGGACTCGGGATAGAAGCAGGTCTTGTCGAGGGCGACGGCCGGCTTCCCCTGGTAAACGAACTGCTCCAGGACGCGTCCAGCGAATTCCCGCTGATAGGCATCTTCGAAATAGAGTCTTCTCGTCACCGTCGCTTTACCCCTCATGAGGCGAGATTGAGAACCCGCTCGGTGATCTTGAAATGCTTTTTGGCCACTTTATCAAGGATCTGAGCACCGCGGAGCCGGACGAGCTTGGCTCCGGCTTCTTCGACCATGGACGAAGCCCCTTTAGGCAAGTCGATCCCGACGTCTTGGGAGAGAAAGTGAAGACGTTTCAGGAACTCCGCCCGGGCCAGCAGCGAGGCGGCGGCCACAGCCAGGTCCTCTTCCGCCTTCGGCCTCTGGATGAGCTCAAGGCGCTTCCCTTTTTTCATCAAGGCATTCATGACGAAAGCCTTGTCACCGAACTGGTCGGTTATGGCCAAGCGGCAGGGGACTTTCTCGAGGATGTTCTCGATCGCCCGGGAATGCCCCCAGGCCAGAATCCGATTCAGGTTCCTGAGCTTCACGTAGAGCTCGTTGTAGCGCTCCGGCCCGATGCTGACGATGGAATGGATATAGCCCCTTTTAATGATCTCCGCCAGCTCCCGGACCCGGCCATCGGACGTCCGCTTGCTGTCCTTCACCCCGAACTCTCTGAGGACGTCTTCCTGCCCGTCCGGGAGAAAAACTCCGGCGATGACGACGGGGCCGAAATAATCTCCCTTTCCTGACTCATCCGTGCCGATATGGCCCTTCTCGGGAGGAAAAAGCTCGGGCTGTTCCATGGCCGCTACCGAACGGCTACTTGAGAAGATTCCTGGCTTTGGCCTCCCGGATGAGGTCCGCCCGGAACCTAGGATGAGCGATATTGATCAGCGCCTTCGTCCTTTCCTGGAGGTTCTGGCCCCAGAGGTGGGCGACTCCGTATTCGGTCACGATAGTACGAACATCAGCCCGGGTTGTCACGACACCAGCGCCCTTCTTGAGAAAGGGGACGATCCTGGTCATCTCCCCGTTCTTGGCAGTCGAGGGCAAGGCGATGATCGGCTTTCCTCCCTTGGAATGCGCGGCGCCGCGGATGAAATCGACCTGGCCGCCGAACCCGCTGTAGATGAAGGTCCCGATGGAATCCGAGCAAACCTGCCCGGTGATATCGACTTCGATGGCCGAGTTGATGGCGATCATGTTATCGTTGCGGGCAACGTTGAAAGGATGATTGACATAGTCGGTCGGATGGGCCTCGATCACCGGGTTGTTATCGATGAACTCGTAAAGCCGGTCGCTGCCGAGGGCGAAAGTGATGATGACCTTGTAAGGATGGAATGTCTTCTTCGCCCCGGTGATGATTCCGGCTTCGATCGCCTCCATCACTCCGTCCGAAACCATCTCGGTGTGGATCCCCAGGTCGCGCCGGCCCGCCAGCGCAGCCAGAACCGCATCCGGAATGCCCCCGATCCCGAGCTGCAGAGTCGATCCGTCCTCGATCAGGTCGGCGATGTATTTGCCGATCAACCGCTCGACGTCGCTGAACGGACTCTTCTCGAGCTGGGGCAACGGCTCGGACGTCTCGACGACCTTATGGAAGCGGGAGACATGGAGGAATGAATCGCCCAGGACGCGCGGCATTCTGTCGTTGACCTGGGCGATGACGATCTTGGCCGTCTCGGCGGCCGCCTTGGAGGCTAAAACCTCGACTCCCAGGCTCATGAATCCGTGCTCGTCGGGGGGCGAGACCTGGAGAATGGCCGCGTCCAGGGACATCTGTCCCGAGGTGAAAAGAGAGGGAATCTGATGGAGAAAAATCGGCACGTAGTCGGCCCTTCCCTCGTTGATGGCCCTGCGGTCGGCCGGACCGACGAACAGGGAATTATGGCGGAAATGGCCTTCCATATCCGGTTTCGAAAGGGGGTCATCACCAAGGAGAAGAACATGGACGAGCTCCACGTCATTGAGCTCATCCCTCCGCGCCGCCAATGCCTTCATCAGGACGTAAGGCGTGGCGGCGTTTCCGCTGATGTAAACACGGTCTCCGCTCTTCACGACGGAGACGGCCTCTTCAGCGCTCGCCAGTTTCTTTTTGTAATCATCCACCCAACTCATCTGAATCCTCCGTTCGCTCGAAATCCAAAGATCCTATTTGCGACCGTTTCTCATGTAGTGATCGATCTCTTCGGCGGCCGCCCGGCCATCGCCCATGGCCAGGATGACCGTCGCCCCGCCCCGGACGATATCTCCCCCCGCGAATACGCCGGGGATGGTCGTGGCCATCGTCTTCCAGTCCACTTCCAGGTTGCCCCACTTGCCGACGCGAAGCTCGGGTGTCGTCTGGGCCATCAGGGGATTGGGGCTCTGGCCGATGGCCACAACGACCAGGTCCACCTCGGTGATGAACTCCGAGCCGGGGAGGGGAACCGGTTTGCGCCGACCGGAAGAGTCCGGCTCGCCCAGCTCCATCTTCAGGCACTCCATCGCCTTGACCCGGCCGTTATCGTCGCCGAAGTAACGGATCGGTGTCGTCAGCAGATGGAATTCGATGCCTTCTTCCTCGGCGTGCTTGACCTCTTCCTCCCGGGCCGGCATCTCCTGGCGGGAGCGGCGGTAGATGATGGCCGCTGATTCCGCCCCGAGGCGCTTGGCCGTCCGGACGGAGTCCATGGCGACGTTGCCGCCGCCGATAACGGCCGCGCGCTTGCCCCGGATGACGGGAGTATCGTAGGCGGGAAAATCATAGGCCCGCATCAGGTTCACCCGGGTCAAGTACTCGTTGGCCGAGTAGACGCCGACCAGATTCTCACCCGGGATGCGCATGAAGTTCGGCAGGCCGGCCCCGGTCCCGATGAAAAAGGCGTCATAGCCGTCCTTTTTTAAGTCTTCCAGCGTGGCCGTCTTGCCGACGACGAAGTTCAGCCTCAGCTCGACGCCCAGTTTCCGCAGATAATCGACCTCCGCCTTGAGAATTTTCTTGGGAAGCCGGAACTCGGGGATCCCGTAGACGAGGACGCCGCCGGGGATGTGGAGCGCTTCGAAAATGGTGACCCCGTGGCCTTTCTTGACCAATTCGCCGGCCGCCGTCAGGCCGGCCGGACCGGCGCCGATGACGGCGACCTTCTTTTCCGTCGGAGCGGGGAGATCGGGAATGAACACCTCTCCCTCCCGGCGCTCGAAATCCGAAATGAATCTCTCCAGATTGCCGATGGCGACCGGAACGCCGGTGGCCTTCTTGAGGTTGCAGACGGCTTCGCACTGAGTCTCCTGAGGACAGACCCGGCCGCAGATGGCCGGCAGGCTGTTGGTCTCCTTGATTTTCCGAATGCTGGCCGTGAGGTCGCGCTTCTCGATGAGCTTGATGAAGCTGGGGATGTCGATGGACACCGGGCAGCCGGCCACACACCCGGGATTGGCGCAGTCCCAGCACCGCTGGGCCTCACGGACGGCCGCCTCGAGTTCCAATCCCTTGTTGACTTCGCCGAAGTCACAGTTCCTCTCCTCGGCTTCGCGCTCGGGCATTTTCTGCCGGGGGATCTTCATCCTTTCCTTGACCGGGATAGACTTCCGCAACTCTTTCCGCCAGTCCTTATCAAACTCGGACTTGAGCCTTTGCTTGAGCTCGGGCGCGATCTCAGGCTTTTCCGTCATCTCCCTCTCTCAGGGCGCTCGGTTTCCCTCATGAAAAGCGTTCTCTTTCCCAAGCGCACAGCGATCTCGTTTCATCGTCAAAATAGGATTTCCGGCGGGAGAAGAGCTCCTGCCAGTCGATGATGTGGCCATCGAAATCCGGGCCATCCACGCAGGCGAATTGGGTTTTTCCTCCCGCGGTCACACGGCAGGCCCCGCACATGCCCGTCCCGTCGACCATGATCGGGTTGAGGCTGACCATGGTCTTGACGCCGGCTGCCCGGGTCGCCTCGGCGCAGCGGTACATTAGATAAGTACAGCCGATGGCCACGACGCGCGCGACCTTCTTTTCCTCCTTGAGCAGAGCATCGAGCTTATAAGGGATGTATTCTTTGGAATCGTAGCGTTTGTCCCGCGCCGAGACAAAGAGCTTGTCGCTGACCTTCCTGAGCTTGTCCTCCCAGTAGAAGAGATAGCTGGCCTTGACATCAATCAGGGTGAGCACACGGTTCCCGGCCTGTTTCAGGGCCCGGGCGATGGGATAGATGGCCGCGATGCCGAAGCACCCCCCCGCGCAGACAACCGTCCCAAAATTCCGGATCTCCGAGGGCCGGCCGAGCGGACCGACATAAACGGGGATATCGTCGCCGGCCTTGAGCAGCGACAGCTTCTGGGTGCTCGTGCCGACCAGCATGAAGACCGAAGTGACCGATCCCCGCTTCCTATCCCAGTCCGCGATCGTCAGAGGAATCCTCTCCCCGCGTTCGTCGGACATGATGATGACGAATTGGCCGGGGCGGCTCTTGCGGGCCACTTCGGGAGCGTGGACTTCGAGAAGATGGATATTGGGCACCAGCCGCTCTCGACGCAGGATCTTGGCCATGGTGATTCTCTCGCTATTTTCCCTGTTCTTGGTCCCGGGCTTTGTCTCTTTCTCTCAGTTTCTTGAGGCCTTTTATCTCCTCACGGAGGTCCAGACCGCGGTAATAATCAGGGACATCCGCCGGCGGCGCAGACACGGGAATCTTGTCATGATTTTCTGTTTCTCCTTCTTTGGAGGCAAGAGGAATGAACCGGGCAGAGGATTGGCTGTCTTCCACAACGAAAGCCGGACGTCTTCTCTTGAGATGATGGACCGAAACTTCGTGGAGCGACGGCATGGTCTGGCTCATTTCCTCGGCGATCTCGGCCGGGCTCTGAAAAGGGAAATCCCTGTTCCCCATCTTCTCGGCGAGCCGGCAGAAAATCCACCAATCCTGCCTGGATTCTCCCAGGGGATCGATCAGCCTCCTCGATCTCTGGATTCGCCCTTCGGCATTGATGAAGGTGCCATCGGTCTCGGCCCAGGTGACGGCAGGCAGGAGGACATCGGCCAGTTCGCCCGCGGCGCTCTGATAGCAGCCCTGGACGACCAAGAAGCCCGGGGCCTTCGTTTGTCCCGGCTCAGGAAAATTTCCGGCCAGGTAGAGCACCCGGTACCGGCCCTTTTCGAGTCCGTCGCTGACCCGGGCCCTGAACGCTCCGTCCGAAGACCCGGGCGGCCAGAGCTCGATGACGCCTCGTTCGTTGTTTTCCGCGGCCAATGGAATGATTCCGGCCTCGCACAGAAGGGCAAGATTCCAGAGCATCCGGACGAGGCGGGGAGCATCCGGTCCCTGAATCAGTCCGGGTCCGATCAGAAAGACCGCGGGCCCAGCCTCCTCGAGAAGACGGGCTGCGGACAGGAGTTCTTCTGTTTCGAGTCCGACGGAGGAAGTGAGAATCGCCTGGCCGGCCCTCTCCAGGGAAGTTTTCAGCTCTTCCCCGGCGGGGATGGCCGACCACTTGTCCAACGGCCGTTGCTTAAGAAGCCGGCCACAGAGATAGATGAGGGCCGCAAGTTCGCTTCCCGGTTTCGTTCGCAGAGAGACTGTCGCCCGGCGGTCGAGGACCGTCTCCGCCGAATTCCAGATAAGGAGTCTGGCGCCTTGGCGGACAGCCTTGAGGACCTCGAGCCAAAGGATCGGATGAGAAAGGACGATGTCGGCTCCCGCAATCACGACGGTCCCGGCCGCGGAGAGGGAGCTCGCCTCGAAATTGAGGGGAAGAGATATCTCTTGTTTCCGGAGTTCCGTCCGGAAAAGCGACGGCACAGAGAGGCGGGGGAAATCGACCCACGGGTCGGCGCGCAGGACCTTGCGGGCGAACTTCTGAGCGATGTATTGGTCCTCCAGAGACAGCTGAGAAGAGACGACCATGGCGGACTCTTGATCCGTTTCTTCCTTCAACCTCTGGGCGACGAAGTCCAGGGCCTCGTCCCAGCCGACTTCAACAAGCTTCCCATGGTGGCGGAGCATCGGCCGGAGAATCCGCTTGGGAGCATGGACGGTGTCCCGGACGACAAACCGGCCCTTGACACAGGCCTGTCCGCCGTTGACCGGAGCGTCCTCTTTAGGACGAGAACTGATGATCCGTCCGTTCTTCAGGTCGACCTCGAGAGCACAGCCGAGGCTGCAGAGGGGACAGACGGTCTCGCGGCTCTCATCGGGGAGGCCTTCGCCTTTTAAGCCCCGCTCGGTGAGAGAGCCTGTCGGACAGACATCGACGCAGGCCCCGCAGAACTGACAGCCGGAATCGACGAGCGGCCGGTCCAGGGAGGTTCCGACGACCGCCCGGGGGCCGCGAAAGACGACCGATATCGCCGCCGCTCCTCTCACCTCGCTGCACACCCTCACGCAGCGCGCGCAGAGGATGCACAGATTATAGTTCCGGTCGAAAAAAGGATCTTCCCGGCGCACCTCGAAATTCCGGTAAGAAGCCGGCCATCGAACCCTCTCGACCTTGAGCTCGGCGACGACATCCTGGAGCTGGCAGCGGCCGTTCTCCGAACAGAGCACGCATCCCGTCACCTCCCCGACCTTGCGGATGGTGGACTTGTATTCCTCGCAATCTTTCTTCTCCGAACAGATCAAACAGGCGTGAGGGTGTTCCGAGAGGATCAGCTCCAGCGTCTGTCGACGGAGCGCTTGCAGCCGGGATGTTTCAGTCGTGACCTCGAGGCCCTCCTCGACAACTGTGCAGCAGGCCGGGAGATAGCCCCTCTTGCCCTTGATCTCGACGAGGCAGAGCCGGCATCCTCCATAAGGAGCCAGGCCCTTGGAAGCGCACAGGTTGGGAATTCTGATCCCGTAGGCTTGAGCCGCTTCGAGCACGGTCGAGCCCGGAGCGGCGGCAATATCCCGGCCGTTGATTTTCAAATTAACCATGTTTTCGCTTCCGGGCCTCCTCGTGGGACGACGAGACGAGTTCCCGGCAGACCTGGGCGGGGCACCTTTTGTGCTTGATGTGCTCGAGGTACTCGTCGCGGAAATGGCGGAGTGTGGAAAGCACGGGATTGGGAGCCGACTGCCCGAGCCCGCAGAGCGAGGCTTCCTTGACGGCCTCGGCCAGTTCTTCGAGCTCGTCGAGATCCTCCTCTTCTCCCTCCCCGCGCGTGATCCGGACCAGGATATCGTGGATCTGTCTAGTTCCCACCCGGCAGGGCACGCACTTCCCGCAGGACTCCTCTTGAGTGAAATGCATATAATGACGGGCGAGGTCGACCATACAGGTCGTCTCGTCCAGAACGATCATCCCTCCCGAGCCCATAGTGGACCCCGCCTGGACGAGGCTATCGTAGTCGATGGCCAGGTCTAGAAACTCGGCCGGCAGGAATCCTCCTGCCGGACCGCCTGTTTGGACGGCCTTGAATTTTTTCCTGTCCTTGATACCGCCGCCGATATCATAGATGATCTCGCGGAGCGTGATGCCCATGGGCACTTCGACCTGGCCGCCGTTCCTGATCTTGCCCACGAGGGAAAAGATTTTTGTCCCCTTGCTTTTGGCCGTGCCGATCCCGTTGTACCATTCGGCGCCCTGCCTGATGATCAGGGGAACGTTGGCCCAGGTCTCGACATTGTTGATGTTGGTCGGCTTGCCCCACAGGCCGGACTGGGCCGGGAATGGGGGGCGCTGCCGGGAGACGGCTCGATAACCTTCGATCGAGGTCATCAACGAAGTTTCCTCCCCGCAGACAAAGGCACCTGCTCCCTCGACGATATGGAGGTCGAAGTGAAACTCCGACCCGAGGATAGACTTACCGAGCAGGCCGTGCTTCCTGGCCAGGTCCCGGGCGATGGTCACGTGTTTGACGGCATGCGGCGCTTCCATCCGGACATAGATGTAGCCTTCGGCCGCGCCGATAGCGTAGGCGCCGATGATCATACCCTCGATAACGCTGTGGGGATTAGCGACCAGGATACTGCGGTCCATGTAGGTCCCCGGATTTCCTTCATCGGCATTGCAGATAATATAGCGGCGGTCGGCGGTCTCATTGCGACAGAATTGCCATTTCTTGCCTGTTGGAAAACCGGCTCCTCCCCTGCCCCGCAGACCGGAGGCATCGATCTCGTGGATGACCTCCTCGGCCGTCATATCGAAGAGGGCCTTGGTCAAGGCCTGATACCCATCCGCCAGAATATAGTCCTCAATCCGGGTGGGGTCGAGACGCAGGTTGTCGCCGGTCAGCAGCCGCATCTGCTTCCGATAAAAGGGGATCTCCTTCTGGAGCCCGAACATGCGGCCGGTCTTGGGATCCTTATAGATGAGGGCGTCGATCACTCTGTTTTTAAGAATAGTCCGGTCCACAATCTTGGGGATATCGCCGGGTTCCAGCGGACCATAGAAGATCCCGTCGGGATTGATGACGATGTTGGGTTCGCGCTCGCAGAATCCATGACACCCCGTGACCTCTAATCCGACGGTCTCTTGGAGGCCTCGCTTTTCGATCTCCCGGCCGAGGGCTTCGATGATGGCCAGCGATCCGCTGGCCTGGCCGCAGGTCCCGTTGGAAACGACAACGGTTTTTTGTCGGATGGGGCGTTCCTCGACCAGGAGCGCTTTCCAGGCCGCCAGCTGGGAAGGATCAGTGAGCTTCTTCATGACAACCTACTTCCGACTCCTGTATCCGGCCAGGAGGGGACTCACATCTGCGACCCGGACCTGGGAATGGTAGATGCCGTTGACGACCACGGTCGGCCCGATGGCGCAACAGCCGAAGCAATTGACCGTCTCCAGCGAGAACATCCGGTCGGCCGTGGTCTCGCCGGACTCGATCCCGAGCTGCTTCTTGATCTCGGCGAAGACCGCGTCGCCGCCGCGGACGTGGCAGGACGTGCCCTGGCAAACCGTCACCGTGTATTTGCCAGGGGGCTGCAGCCGAAAGGCCTTATAGAACGTCAGCACTCCGAAAACGTCGTTCTCGGTGATGCTCAGATGCTCGGCGATCCGCCGGATGGCCGGAGCGGGGATGTAGCCGTATTCGGCCTGCACCTTGTGAAGGATATGGATCAGGTCTTTCTGTTCCCGACCGATTTCCCTCAACAGCTCGTCCATTTCAGACCCGCTCCGGCGTTCTTCAAGCCGAGAGAATGTCCTGATAGCTCAGCCCGAAGCGCTCGGCGATATTCTTCTTGGCGATCTGGCCTCGGCACATGTAAACGCCCCGGCCCAGGGTGGGATTGGCCTTGATGGCCTGATCGATTCCAAGCTCGCCGATGGCATGCAGGTAGTGGACGGCGAGGTTGGAGAGGACCTTCGTGGATGTGCGGCTGACCGAGGACGTGATGTTGGGGACACAGTAGTGGATAACTCCATCGTCAACGTAGGTCGGATGCTCGAGGGTGGTCAATCGGCTAGACTCGATGCAGCCGCCGTGATCGATGGCCAGGTCGATGATGACCGAACCCTTCTTCATCGTTTTGACCATCTCGCGCGTGATCATGACGGGGGCTCGCTCTCCCGGGCGGAGCACGGCGCCGATGAGGATATCGGCGACCTTGGTCATCCGGGCCAGGTTGTATTTGCTCCCCATCATGGTGATGACGCGCCCGGCGGTCATCTCTTCTATCTTTCTCAGCCTCTCCATGTTGTGGCCGACGACGATCGTATGGGCGCCGGCGCCGAGCATCGCCCGGGTGGCGCTCCGGGCCAGAACACCGCTACCGATGATCACAACGGTCGCCGGCGGAACACTGACGACGCCGCCCAAGATCATCCCCCGGCCGCCCTGATTGGTCTGGAGATATTGGCCGGCGATCGCTAGGCACAATTGCCCGGCGACCTCGCTCAAGGTTTCATAGAACGGCAGGACATCATCCTCGTCCTGGATGATCTCGTAGCCGATCATGCAAACGTTTTTTTGGAGGAGCCCTTCGACGATCGTCTTCTTGGCTATGGCCAGATGATGAAAGCCGAACAGAATCTGATCGGCCTTAACCAGCCGGCACTCCTCCTGGTTAAGGGGCGAGATATTGATGACGATATCGGACCGCCCGAAAACTTCCTCTTTGGTGAAGACGATATTCGCGCCCTGAGCCGAGTAATCCTCGTTGGAGTACCCCGCTTTCAGCCCGGCTCCGGCCTGGACGTAGACCGTGTGTTTTTTCTCCAGGAGAAAAGACACACCGCTCGGGCTCAGGCCGACCCGGTTCTCAATCTTCGCGCTTTCGTTGATCACACCGATATTCATCGCGTCCTCCTCGAAAAAAAGAAACTATCTTACCAGAATAGAATTCTTTGGACAACACGTCGCCTCACAGTGTAAGCATCTCCGATCGTGTGATGGGTATACTGGACAACTTGGGAATGTCAGCGCTTCCGCTCAGGTTCTTAACGCCGTTCCCGAGGCCCTTTTCTCGGCGCTGTGGAACTCCGCATGCTGGATAAAGACTCTTTATGCTAGTTAGTCCCATTCTAATCCCTCTCCGTGTGATCTCCACGTGCTCAAACAGTCCTCGCGGCCGCCAGAGCGGCTTCCCTCGTAAAACGCCTCGAGAAGGCTGAACCTTCGAGGTCGCTTCTCCATTCCCAAGTTATCTATCAAACAGATGGAGATGCTTCTCCCTACAGATCGAAGACGATCCGGCCGCCGACGATCGTCGTCCGGACCCGCGCCTCGATGATCTCTTGCGGAGGTATTTCGAATATGTTCCGGTCCAGGACGACGAGATCGGCCAAAAAACCCTCGCTGATCGAGCCTTTGATCGTTTCGGCAAACTCGGCATAGGCGCCGCCCACCGTGTAGGCCCGGAGCGCCTCCTCGAGGGAAATTTTCTGTTCCGGATACCAGCCCTCGGGGTGCTTCCCATCGGTTGTTCGCCGGGTGACGGCGGCATAGATCCCGGCCAGGGGGTCGAGTGGAGCCACCGTCCAATCGGATCCAGCGGCCAGCTTCACACCTTGATCGAGGAGCGAACGGAATGCATAGGTGGTCCGGCAGCGGTCCGGCCCGATCTTCCGCTCGGCCCAGCGGCCGTCATCGATCGCATGATAGGGTTGGACGGAGGCGATGACCCCCAGCCTCGCCATCCGCTCCACGTCCCGGGGCCGCAGGTGTTGGGCATGCTCGACCCGCCAGCGCCGGTCTCTCGGCCCGTTCCGGATGATCGCCTTTTCGTAGAGATCGAGGAGGACCGCATTGGCCCTGTCTCCGATGGCATGGACGGCAACCTGGAGACCGGCCGCGTCCGCGGCCTGGACCCTCTGTTCCATAATGCCTGGGGGAAACATATCGGAGTGGAACAACCCTGAAGTCTGCGGATTATCGGCGTACGGTTCAAAGAAGAGCGCCGTCGCCGAACCCAGCGAACCGTCGATGAATCCCTTCAGCCCGCCGATTTTCAGGTGGTCGTTCCCAAATGGCGTCTTCAAAGAGAGTCGCGAATATATGTCCACTTCGCTGATCGGGATATACAGATAGATCCGGCAGGTGAGCTTTCCCGCCTTGAGCAGCTCCTGATAAACGGCAAAATGGCCGGTATCATAGGCCATGTCATGTGTCGAGGTGACGCCATTCTCGGCGGCGAGGCGGAGGGCCGCTTCAGCCGCCTTCAGCCGGGTTTCGGAACTCGGTGCAGGAATATATTTGGCCACGAGCTCTATGGCCGCGTCCTTGAGGATGCCCGTCGGCTCTCCCGTCTTCGAATCCTTACCGATCTCCCCCCCGGGAGGAGAGGGTGTGGCGGCGGTGATTCCGGCGATTTTTAAGGCCAGGGAGTTGACCAGGACCATATGGCCGTCATGCCGGTTTACACAAACAGGATGGCCGGGAGTCACCTCATCGATCCACTCCCGCCGCGGAAGCTCCGGGGGATCGAACTGCTGCTGGTCCCAGTCGCCGTTGAGGATCCACTCTCCTTTGGGCAACTCCTTGGCCTTGTCCCGGACCCGGGCCACAAACTCCTCCCGGCTCTTGGCCTCCCGCAGCCGGATGTTGAGCAGAGCCAGTCCGCCGTCGAGGAAATGGGTGTGACTGTCGATGAACCCCGGGAGAATGAGATCCCCCGTGAGATCAAGAACGCGGGTCTCTCGACCGATCAGCCGGCCGATTTCCCTGGAACTCCCGACCGCGACGATTCTCTCGCCTCGTACGGCAATCGACTCGGCCCAGGGGCGCGGGCTCTCACCCGTCCACACCCGGCCGTCCTTCAGGACGAGGTCAGCCATAGCTCTCGCCCCGTGACAGGCCGTTAGGGCCGCTGCCGCGGCCAGAAAGGCAAGCAGGACCGGCGTTCGTTTTTTCATGGTCGTCTCCTGCCTTGATAAGACATAAGGTTGATCCGTCTCTCTTTGTCACAGCCGGATACTCTGAAGATCCCGCGGCACGATCAACCGTCCCTTGAAATGGCGCCGGATCTCGCGCCGCACCTCGGCCGCGGAGCAAGCTGCCTCCGCCAGGAAATGGCAGGGGACGAGACAGCGCACGCCCGCCTCCTGGCTCCACCGGCCGAGGGCGAGAAAAGATGTATGGAGGCGGGACAGCACGGGATGCCTTGAGAAATAACGGGAAGGAGCGCTCGCATCATGAACAAGGCAATCGACTCCCCGGGCGTCCGCAAAGAGCGGCTCATGGACCGGCGTATCACCCGAAAAGAGGATCTCCCGCCCCTCACCCTCCAAATAAAAATGGTAGGCCAGAGAAGAGTGATGATGCGGCACCGGGAGAGCCCTGACAGAACAAGGCCCCTCGAGACGGACCTTTTGACCCGGCCGCAGGACCCGGAAGCGAATCCGTGTTCTTATCTTGCGGCGCCGCAAACCGAAGAGATCGAGCAGACGGCCGCTGAATTCGACGGTCGCTTCAGATCCCATGACCCGGATCTCTCCGGTGACGAGCATCTGACTATGGACCAACGAGGGCAGGCCATAGATATGGTCCGGATGGATATGGGTCAGGATGACGGTCGTGACCTGGCCGGGCTCGAATCCCAACTTCCTGATCTTGGCGGCGACGCTTCCGGGGCAGTCGATGAGGATGAGCCCGTTTCCCGTCCGAAGAAGAACAGAGGTATTGTCCCGTTGCGGCGTGGCCGCTGAGCCGCCCGTTCCCAGGAAATGAATTTCAGCCATGGCATCCGGCAGAAGATCATATTTAATGAAAAACGGACCCAAAAATCAATCGCCGCCTCCCTTCAGTTGACAGGTTTGGGGAGTTCGGCTAAAAAAAGAGGATGCTGTTCGATGGAAGACACTCGGAGGAGGACGGATGATTAACGCAACCCAGATCCGCAGGGGGATGCTCATAATCCTGGAGGGCC
>JBAQGA010000005.1:0-6839 GCA_049287565.1 Candidatus Aminicenantales bacterium | reverse complement strand
GAGAGATAGGGGCCTTCAAGATGGAAACCGGGGATGCTTCCTTTGAAAAAAGGATCTTCAGAAGCTTGGGCCAATACCTTGAAATTTCTGATCAGATCTTCATGGCTGCCAGTGACAACAGTGGGCACAAATGTCGTGACGCCGTCCTTCCATAAGGCCTCGGCGGCGCTCTTGATCCCGTCAAAGGAAAGCCGTTCGCCGGCGAAATCAACACCGCAATATCCGTTAACCTGGTTGTCAATCAGTCCTGGTGCGATATACAGAACTTTGCCGCCGGCATCCTCGGAATGCACATCCACGATGTTCTGAATAATGCCGTTTTCGATTTCAA
Organism: Candidatus Aminicenantales bacterium; assembly: GCA_049287565.1. GTDB lineage: Bacteria > Acidobacteriota > Aminicenantia > Aminicenantales > UBA8522 > UBA8522. The sequence continues at coordinate 6,508 of JBAQGA010000005.1, read as the reverse complement.
TCCGCACGGGCTTTCCGGTTTCATAATGGAGGCCGCGTATGGCCTGCGTCTTAGCCTTATGCTTCTCCGGGTGTTTCAGCTTATCCATCCCAAAAGGTTTAAAACGTCATGACTTTTGAAGCGGAGTTGTGATCAATGAACAGATTGAAATCAAGATGCTGTTTCAGCATTGTCGCCGGGGTCATATTCGAAAGCTTGCTGGTGAGAGTTTTATAAACGGCTTCAGCCTTGACCAGATGAGGCACCGCCGAGACAATCGTTTGACACTGCATGATCTGCCAGACGGTCATGGAGACCGCTTTTTCAGGAACCTCGTCTACCGATTCGAACCAGCCCTCGCCCACCTGTTGCCTTTTGCAGCGCTCATCCAGGCTGACTATTATGAATGCCTCCCTGGTGGCGAAGTCGGCGGGCGGGTCGTTGAAGGCGATATGACCGTTCTCGCCGATGCCGATCAATCCGATGTCCACCGGTCTCTTCCTTATCTCGTCCGCAAGACCGGTCATCATTTGGCCGATGTCCCCCTCGGTATCCACGGTGTGAAATTTCCGGCATTCGATATGGTTGATAAACCGTTCTTTCAGGTATTTCCTGAAGCTGGCCTTATGGGTGACAGGGAGCCCGATATACTCGTCGAGATGGAAAATCTCAATCTTCGTCCAGTTGACATCCTCTTTCAAGAGGGCTTCCAGGGTTTCGAATTGTGAGCTGCCTGTAGAGAGGACCAGTCGCGCCTCTCCGTTTCGGGCAATCGCTTCCCTGAGTCTTTTTCCGGCAAACCGGGCGGCTGTGGCTCCCAGCTCCGACGCATTTTTGCTGATGCTGATTATCATGGCCGTTCAGTTCCTATTTCCGCGTCCATATCACTTATACAGCAACATTATTTTCCTTTCAACCTGCCTCCTCCGTGGCGTTGACATCGGTCTGCGGAGGGGGTTATCCTTTCGTTGTGAAAGGCGAAAGCGAGGCGGACGTGTTCATTCATGAGGACTTTCTACTCGATACCGAAGAGGCGAAAACGCTCTATCACGCCTTTGCCGAGAACCTCCCCATCATCGACTTCCACTCGCATCTTTCCCCCAAGGATATTGCGGAGAATCGGCGGTTTGATAACCTGACGCGGATATGGCTCGACGGCGACCACTACAAATGGCGCGCCCTGCGGGCGGCCGGGGTCGACGAGCGATTCATCACGGGAGATGCGAACGACTGTCAGAAGTTCGAAAAATGGGCGGAAACGGTGCCCAAGACTCTCGGCAATCCGCTCTATCATTGGACCCACCTCGAGTTGAAACGGATGTTCGGAATCGATCGACTCCTCAACCCATCGGCGGCTAAGAACGTCTGGGAGGAGTGCAAGGCGAAGCTCGCCAAGGACGACTTCACGGTGCAGGGCATCCTGCGCCGGATGAACGTCGAGGCGGTCTGCACGACGGACGACCCGGTCGACGACCTGCGGTATCACGAAATGCTGAAAAATGCCAAGGGATTCCCAGTGTCTGTCTATCCGGCGTTCCGGCCGGACAAAGCCATGGCCATCGAGGATCCGAAGGCCTTTTCAACGTACATCGGAGCCCTTGCCCAGGCTGCCGGCATGGACGTGCATTCTTATAACAGTTTCCTTCAGGCTCTTCGCAGGCGACATGACCACTTCCATTCGCTGGGTTGTCGGGTTTCCGACCATGGGCTGGAGACGATCTTTGCCGAAGATTATACTGACGCCGAGGTCCGCGGGGCGTTTGCGGCGGCGTTGGCGGGGAATACCCTCGCGCCCCAGGTTATTCTTCAATTCAAGTCGGCGATGCTCTATGAATTCGCCGTGATGGACTGGGAGAAAGGGTGGGCCCAGCAATTCCATCTCGGCGCCCTCCGGAACGCGAATACCCGCTTGACACAGACTCTCGGCCCGGACTCAGGCTTTGACTCGATAGGGGACTTCGAGCTGGCGCGACCGCTGGCGAAGTTCCTCGACAGGCTGGACGCCGAAAACAAATTGGCCAAGACGATCCTCTATAATTTGAATCCGCGCGATAACGAGGTGGTGGCGAGCATGACAGGGAACTTCCAGGACGGCGCCTGTCCCGGCAGGATGCAGTTTGGGCCGGCCTGGTGGTTCCTGGACCAAATAGACGGAATGACCAAACAGATCAGGGCTCTCTCGAACATGGGCCTCCTCAGCCAGTTCGTCGGCATGACGACGGATTCGCGGAGCTTCCTTTCCTTTCCACGTCACGAATATCTCCGCCGCCTTCTCTGTCGCATCCTCGGCGGCGACATGAAACGGGGCCTCCTGCCGCATGACCTTGACCTTGTCGGCGGGCTCGTCCGGGACGTCTGTTACTCAAACGCCAAGCGCTATTTCGGGTTTCCAGAGCTGGGACGGTGATGGAGCCGGCAGCTTATGCGCGTCCTTTGGGCCAAAGCTTTTATTCGATCCTATCAAATTTCAAGCCCTGAATATCTTCGGCGCTCATAACAAAGCCGACCGCCTTTTTTCCCTCGGTGAGCACAAACTCGATTTTCCGGGTCCCCAACTCATAGGAATCGTCGTTTTCGTAGGTGGAGAGAAAGGACTGTGGTGATATCGGTCTGAGTGGACTGGCATGTCTGCCCAGCTTGAGAATCAACCCCTCTTTTCCCAGGCCAACGATGGCTGTAGCATCGAGTTCGGCTGAGTGATACTCGCCCAGAAATTTTCTCATGTCTTGACTAGCGAGTTTGATGAAAGCCGGCTCTTTGGCCGGGAGCGGTTCCTTTACCGCACGCTGGGGTTCGGTAAATTGCTCTCCCAAAAAAATATCTGCAATCTCGACTGCGATTTTGCCGGGATTGAAAGTCCCTAGATTGGAGAGAATCACTACAGAAAACCTCTGGTCTGGAAATTGCAGATAATGAGCCTTGTATCCGACAAAAGACCCTCCATGACTGACCATCCTCAAACCTCTGTATCGGCTGACCACCAATCCGAAGGCGTAATCGTTTTCTTGGCCGTCATTGAGGTTCTCGAGACTCAGAATCCTATCGATCAAACCTCGGGATCCCGTGCCCAATCTGTTGTCATAGAAATTCTGATCCCATCGAAAGAAATCTTCGATGGTCGTGAAGATCCCTCCGTCCCCGATCATGTCAAGCTGGGTCACGTGGATCTTGAAGCCTCCTTCTTCCCGGGGCAGATAGCCCATCGCCCTGTTCTTCACGATCATCTTCGGATCATCATGAAAATGGGTGTCCTTCATGCCGAGCGCGTCAAAGATATATTTTTTTGCAAAATCCCTGGTTGGCATGCCGCTGACGCGCCCGACAATTTGGGCCAGCAAAAAATAGCCGGAATTCGAATAGGAAAATTGATTCCCCGGCTTGAAATTGAGAGATTTCTGTCGCGAGAGCAGATCCACAACCTCGGGAGAGGTGTAATAATATCCGCCCGAGCGGCCGGCGAGGCCTTGGAGAATGAGATAATCGCGCACACCGCTCGTGTGGTGCACCATATGCTGGATGGTCACTGGCGGGTCGAATCCAGGCATTTCGGGCAGGTACTTCCGGATATCATCGTCGAGCGCCATTTTTCCTTGCTCGACGAGAAGGGCGATACACATCGCTGTAAATTGCTTGGACACAGAGCCCACCCTGAAAACGGTTTGGGGAGTTATGGGAATATTGTAGTCGAGATTGGCCATCCCGTAGCCCCGGGCATAGATGATCCGGCCGTCTTGAAAGATTCCGAGCGCAGCTCCCGGAGAATTTTCCTTGTCCCATGCCCGGAACAAGGCGTCGACCTTATCCGTCAGCGCCGTGTGGGTATAGGCTTGAAACGCCAGCAAATGTCCGCTGAACACAAAGAGAAACGGGCAAATCCACAAGACGAAAATCTTTTTCCTTGATGGATTCATTCTAGGCCCTCCATTGATATTAAGAAACGGTTCTTTGGCTCTGCCCGGTCGCGGACACGATGCCGTGCCGAAATTTCATCCGGCCACTGCGGACAAGAATAAATCCCGGCTCGGATGATGTCAAGGATGGCCGGGACGCGCGGACATATCTGATGGATGCAAGTGAAGATCATGAAAAATATTCAGCCGAGTTCTCGGCGACCGTCAGGACTTCCTGACAGGCGATATGAGGCGGAGGCGGTCTCTCGGCCACAAAGGTCAGCGTCACCAGGAAATGCAGGTGGGGGTGAAGATTGATCCGATCGCCAAATGTTTGAATGGCGCGATCACTCCGGGCCGAAGCTTGCCCTGGGCCACGGTTTCGAAATAACGGATGCGGGAGCGGAGAGCCGAGCGGCAGAGCTCCCCCAGCAGCCGGCGGTTGTACTTGAAGAAGATCCGCAGCATCCTAGGGATCGTGAAGACGACCTGACGGTGAGGGACATCCAAGAGAAGTGCCTCCCTCATCCACTCGCCCCACTCTTCGGAACGGATTAGCGCTACGCTCATCTCCTCCGCCGTGGAGAGAAGGGCGTGGAGCACGACTTCGGAGGTGATGACGTCGATTTCTGAACCCATGACGGATGGAAGCAGCTAGAGACGTCTTAACACAGAGATGCGGCGAGGTCAATCGAGGATCCGCTCATGGGAACCATCATTTGACCGCGCATATCTGACTTGTTTATTAAGAAATCGGGTTCAATTTTAAAAATTCCAGGATGATCTGATCGACCATTTTTGCCTGGACCAAAGTGAGGTCGTGCCCCGCATCGGGGATGATCTTGGTTTTTATTTGGGGGGCGATCCGGTTCAGGCGTTCCACGGCCTCGCTGGCAGAATAGATCTTTTCATTCCTCCCCACCAGGAAAAGAGCCGGCACTTCGATCGATTGCCACTGCTCGTCGGTGAGAACCACAGGATTGACCGGGGGGGTCATCTTAAAACTCTGGATGGATAGATAAGCATCTTCCACCAAGGCATCCAATGTCTGCCGGCTGAGGTCATCTTTTTTCGCCAGATCCTCCATCAACCAGCAAAAGAAATCTCGGATGTTCTCTTTTTCGGGCTGAACAAGACGCATGGCCCGCTGGATCCAATCGTTGCTGAGCGGCAGCACCGTTCCCGCAGGCGCCAGCATGACAATCCGGGAGAGCCGCCGCGGAAAACGCAGGGCATATTGACTGGTCACCCAGCCTCCATAGGAGAGGCCGACCAGGTTGATCCCGTCCTCCAGCTGGAGCTCCGAAAACAACTGATCCAGCCAATCGGTGAGATGGCCCGCTGTTTGAGTCGGTCTCGTGGGGATGCTTCGCCCTCCTCCATCGATCATGTCCACCGCGTAAGTTCGATATTTCTCGGATAGCTCTTTAATGTTGGGTATCCAAATCAGAGAATTGCCGCCAACGCCGTGCAAAAGGACGAGCGGAGGCGCGGTCTCTGGTCCGCTGATCCGGACAAAAGTCATTCCATAGTCTGTTTTAATCATCCGGGTCGTCGACCGCACCGGCCAGTCTTTGGCCTTTTGATCATAGACCTTCAGAAATTTCTCTTTGGCTTCAGCGGACTTGAAGGGATGGTAGCCTTCATATTCTGCTTTTTCCTGGCTGAGTTTTTCATTTGTGCTGAACCCCGCACCGGAGACACCGGCAAAAAAAACAATACAGAGAGTGAACGTGATGAATTTTATTCTTGTCAAGATAACCTCCTCTTGGAATTCCTGTCTTTCCTCATTTGTCCGGCCTGCAACATGCTTATTATATACGGTTGAGAGAACGGGGATTCAAGTATAAAAAAATAGCAGGGCGTCGGAGGGAGTTGACCCTCGGATGGAATGAAGGCTATCTTTAAAGTCGAATACGGAAGGATAAGAGTTTCGTTTTTGGCTCTGCCGGTCGGGCGAGCCTCTTTTTGACAATTTGCCTTCCTGTTCATCCAGGGAGAGGCGTTCCAGGGACAGCAGCGGCCTGACCATATACTTTCCCACCCGCTCAGCCTTTCTTTTTATCTTGGCCCGGACGCGGCTATGGACATTGAAGCCTGTGTGCCTCCAGGAGAGGAGGCGGTCCGCCCATTCGGGGCTCAACAGCTCCTTGTGGACTAGAAACCCAAGAACCTCGCGGGCGAAGAGTTCCGCCAGCCGGGAGTCGTCGATCCGGGAGATCTTATGGAAAGCCCCGGCCTTGTCCACTCCGCCCTCCGTCACCAGGAAATGCAGGTGGGGGGTGAAGATTGATCCGATCGCCAAATGTTTGAATGGCCGCGATCACTCCGGGCATAACGTCTCTGGAAAAGGGATGGAAGAAACAGGAAATTTCGTAAAATATGATAAGTATACCCAAAAGCAAGAGCATAAATACGTAACAATAATTGCTATAGAGACCAGTTTTCGCTAGCCATCTTGGATTTGAGCTCAGCAGCCTTAAGTAACTCCCCACAAGCTTGGTAAGCTTAGTGGTAGCCGTAATAACATCGATATGCGATTCTTAATTCTTGGAACCGTAAGGACATCGATATGTAAATGCTCAGATGAGGGGATCAATAACCCTCCCTGTAAAGGGGAACGGGACCGACTTGATGAG
>JBAQGA010000004.1:0-13960 GCA_049287565.1 Candidatus Aminicenantales bacterium | reverse complement strand
CAATCAAGCGGCAAAAGTGGTCCAAAGGCTCCCGGCCTCAATGAACGCACTAAAAAGCTCATTGTCTGCACTCTATAGCCCAAATCTATCACCTGTTGTGACACAATCTCTCCAGGGAGAGGGAATTTTTTACTCTTCATTTCATGAATAATCCAGGTTAAGTTTTTAAATTCGGAAATTGATATACTGTCCCCAAGTTTTAATCCTTGACCAGCCCGGAATAGCTCCTGAAGGGATCGACACATCGGGGCCGCAATCCATCCAATTTTTTGGAGAAAATCCAAAAATTTGGAATCCGGGCCGATGCGCACGCACCCTACTTATTTCTAAGCCATTGAATATTAATGAATTAGTAAATTCTCCAGGGATCTGGATATTGGTATGGATATTGCTGTATATTTTTGCAGGGTGTTTTGTGTTTATCGGGAAGGAGGTGAGAATAAAAGAGTCCATTTATGATGTCGGCCTGTAGGTTTGAGTGAAATCATTCACTCAAGGGAATGGATGGATAAAGATGTAGAAAAAGGGAGGGATGGATTGAGAAAAGTTCTTTCTCTTGTTTTTCTCTTTGCCCTTCTCGTCGCCTTTTCCTATACTCAGGAATTCGGCGCCATGAGGGGAACGGTGAGGGACACGGAAGGGAATCCCCTGCCGGGCGTGACCGTCACGCTGACCGGGCCCAAGACTCCGGAGCAGACCACTGTCACTTCGGCGGGAGGGAATTTCCGGTTCCTCGGTCTTCCGGGGGGCAGCAATTACACTATCAAGTTCGAGCTCGAGGGCTTCAAGACTGAAATCCGCGAGAAGCAGGTTATTTCGTTCGGCCGCGACAATACCTACGATATCAGAATGCAGATGGCCGCGCTGGAAGAGAGCGTGACGGTCATCGGGCAGAGTCCCGTCATCGACACCAAGCGCACCCAGGTCGGCATCAATGTGACCGAAGAGATGATCATGTCTCTTCCGACAGCCCGAAACCCCTGGGTCATCATGAGTTTGATTCCGGGCATGCTCGTTGACCGGGAAGACGTCGGCGGAAACGAAGGCGGTCAGCAGTCCTCCTACTACGGCCACGGCGGTGGCCGGGGCGACCAGACCTGGAACATCGACGGCGCCAACATCACCGACAACTCGGCCCTGGGAGCGGCGCCATCTTATCTCAACATCGCCAGCTACGATGAGTTGCAGATCAACTACGGCAACAACGACGTCAAATCACAGACCGGCGGCGTCCAGGTGAACCTGGTCAGCAAGCGCGGCGGCAACGCCTTTTCCGGCACATTCTATCTGGATGCGGAAGACAAAAGATGGCAGGCGGACAATGTTAAGGGCGAGCTGAAGGACATCGGCTACACCGCCGCCGGCGTCGACCGCGTCTATCTCTACGGCGTCAACTTCGGCGGACCGGTGATCAGGGACAGGGCCTGGTTCTACCTGGCTTATGGCATCCAGGACATCAATGCGACGACTTTGGCCGCGACGACGGACAAAACCTGGCTCGTCTCCGGCTATGCCAAAATGAACTTCCAGCTCACTCGTTCGACCCGGATGGAAGGGTTTCTCGAGTACGACAACAAGGAGAAGTTTGGCCGAACCCAATGGGATGCCACTCAGCAGGGGCCGGAAACCGTCTGGAACCAGACCGGTCCCGGCTATCTCTGGAAAGGTGAAATCGACCAGACTTTTGGGAATCTCTACCTCAACCTCAAGGGCATCTTCACCAACGGCGGGTTCAACCTGCAGCCGATTCAAGGTGTAAGAACGTCCGACGGGTCCGGTCAATATGAGACAGTCTACAACTATCCCGAATTCTACGCCGCTGGCAATATCGATGATTACGGGACGGATCGGGATCAGCTCAATGTGAACCTGAGCGGCAACCTGTTCCTGGAAGATGTGCTCGGCGCCGACCACGAGTGGAAGTTCGGAGTCGATTATGTCACTTCCACCGTGACGACCTTCGACCTTTATGAAGGCAACTTGAGGCTGAATTACTACGGCCCCGACGAAACCCTTCCCCTGGGAGAATGGTGGGAAGCGTGGTTAATGAGAGATTACAGCATCAATTACGGGTTCAAGCGCTATTCGTTGTTCCTCCAGGACACCGCCAGTTTCGGACGGTTTGCCGTCAACCTCGGTGTCAGGTACGACGTCGAATCATCCGTCGTCAATGAGTACACGATTCCCGCGTCTCCCTGGCTGCCCCAGTACATGCAGCAGTTGAGCGTGAGCGAAATCGACCCGGGAGTGAAATGGAAGACTTTATCCCCGAGGTTGAGCGTGGTTTGGGATATCTTCGGGACCGGTAAAGACATCTTCAAGCTCTCCATCGCCCGGTACGGCTCGCAGTCCGGTTTCGGCCTGGCCGATTTTATCAATCCGGTCGGTTGGACCGAGGTCGACGTCATCTGGCAGGATTTCAACGGCGACGGCCGCGTCACCAACAGCGAGCTCTTCGGTTACGATTGGGACACGGGCGAGCTGAAGGACGTGAATGACCCCAATTACTGGCTGTGGTACGGCGGGTTCGACGCGGACAATCCAACCAGCCTGTCGCTTCGGAACAAGTATGCCTCCGACTATAATTCCCCGCTTCTCGACGAACTCACGGCCTCCTACGAGAAGGAACTCTTTGCCGATTTCGCCGCCCGTCTGGAGTTCTTCTACAAGAAACAGCACAATGAGGAATGGACCAAGAGAATGCTGCCCGATGGGACCATCGAAGATTCTTCGAACTATTACCTCGCTGGAACGGCTCCGGAAGTGAATTATGAATATTATGGTCGCACCAGCTTCTATCCCAACCAGTACAGATTGAACTATCCCAACCGTTACACCCAGTATCTCGCCGGTCAGATCGTCTTCACCAAACGGCTGTCCAACAAGTGGATGATGGACGCATCCTTCACCTATTCGGATTGGAAACAACACTACAAGGGCGATATTGTCGACCCGACCAACATCGAGTACTATGACGGCGGTGTCGTCGCGCCCGGCAGCGGCGGCTCCGGGTTGACCGGCATCTATGTCAACTCGAGGTGGATGGGCAAGCTGTCCGGGCTCGTCCAGTTTCCTTACGGCATCAATTTCAGCAGCGTGATCGTGGCCCGCGAAGGCTATGTCAAGCTCACGGATGTTCGCGTTTACAGGCCCGGAATCGGCTACGGCAGCATCTACGGAAGCCCGGGCGGCGGCGGAAAGTTCGGCGACGAGCGGCTGCCGACCTTCTGGGTTATCAACTTCCGGCTGGAAAAGCTCTTCCAGATCGGCGACGCGGCAACAGTGGCCCTGGGCATTGACGCCTTCAACGTCACCAACTCCGCGCACGCTTTGAAGCAGGAAACGCGGATCACTTCAGACAATTTCGGCCGGGACCTGCGCATCCTCAACCCCAGAGTCTTCCGCTTCGGAGCCCGATTCTCCTTCTAAGCTCGAGTTCAAGCAGACTTTCAGGGGGACGGTCCTTTCAGAGGATCGTCCCCTTTTTTTATGTCCTCTCTCGGATGGACTTTTTATCGGCCGATCCGGGGGAGAGGAGGCTTTTCCTCCGGCGGCACTTTTCCATGCGCCTTTAAGATGATAAAATAGAAATGGAGGTTCGGGATGAAAACGAAGAGATTGATTATCGGCCTTGCGGTAGCCATCATTGCCGCGGCGCCGCTCTGGGCCCAGGGCTACAAAGGCCAGGGACGCATTGCCGGGTTGGTGACCGACCAGGACGGTAAGCCTCTCCCGGGCGTCAAGGTTAAGCTTTTTTCGCTCAAAGGGCAGTCGGGGTTCGAAATGGAAACGGACCAGGACGGCGAGTGGAAGGCGAATTATATCAGGGGCGGAACCTGGAACCTTGATTTCGAGAAGCCCGGCTATATGCCGAAAAAACTGAGCGCCGAGATCAAGGAGTTCGACCGGAACAAGCCGATCGAACTCCGGATGGAAAAGATGGAGGGCTTGCTCATCACCGAAGAGCTCAAGGCGGCCTTGAATGAGGGGAATGCCCTGTATGAGGCGCAGAGATACGAAGACGCCATCGCCGCCTACAAGGCTATTATCGAAGCCAATCCTGAAGTCTATGTCATCTATAAGAATATCGGCAACTGTTATTTTCAGCTCCAGAAATACGGCCAGGCCGAGGAATACTACCGGAAGGTCCTGGATAAAGACCCGCAGAACGCGGATGCTTTGCTGCTCATCGGCAACAGTTATGCCAACAGCGGCCAGGACGAAAAGGCCATGGAGTGGTATAACAAGATCGATTTCGAAAATATCACCGACCAAATGGTGCTGTTCAACATCGGGTCGAATTTTTACAAGCAGTCGAAGTTCGACCAGGCCCTGAAATATTACCTGAAGGCGGTCGAGATCCAGCCTGATTTCCTGGATGCCATTTACCATCTCGGGCTGACCTATCTGGCCTTGAACAACTATCCGGAGGCGATCGCCAGCTTTGAAAATTACCTGAAGCAGGACTCGTCTTCAGACCGCGCCGACCAGGTGAAAGGTTTTATCGAGTTCCTTAAAAAGAAATAAGAGCGAAATTCAGAAGGGCTAACGCTGTCACTGCGAGGAGCGATGCGACGAAGCAATCTCAAACTGAAATCGCCTCGGAATATCCGAGGCCGGCGATGGGGCCTTTTCGCCAGCGCATTGGCGGGAGTTCTCTTTCTTGCCCGCTTTGCTTCTGCCCAGCCGGCCAAAGCGGATGCGCCCAAAAATCCCTGGAACGTCCTTCTGATCACCGTCGATACGCTGCGGGCCGACCGGCTGAGCTGCTATGGCAGTGACCGGGTGCAGACGCCGACGATCGACAGCCTGGCCGCGAAGGGAGCGCTTTTCGCCAGGGCCTTTGCCCACACTCCGACCACCCTGCCTTCCCACACCAACATCCTGCTGGGAATGACACCGCTCGGCCACGGCGTCCATGATAACGCCAATTTTGTCGTCGACAAAAAATTCGACACGCTGGCCTCTCATCTCCAGGCTTACGGTTATGCCACAGCGGCATTCGTCGGCGCCTTTCCCCTTGACTCCCGGTTCGGCCTGACCCGGGGATTCGATGTTTATAACGACAACTACGGCACGCCGGCCAACCAGGAATTCACTTTTGTCGAGCGGAAGGCCGAAGCGGTCGTGGAGCAGGCGCTCGCCTGGCTCGGCGGCCGAAGCCGGGGCCAGAAATGGTTCCTCTGGGTCCATTGCTTCGATCCTCACCAGAGATATCTGCCGCCCGAGCCCTTTCTCTCCCAGTTTAAGGAGCGGCCGTACGACGGCGAGGTGGCCTATGTCGATTTCGCTCTGGGCAAGCTGCTGGCTTTTCTCGAGGACAGGAACCTCGCCCAGAACACGCTGGTCGTATTCACCGGCGACCACGGGGAATCCCTCAACCAGCATGGCGAATCGACACACGGCTATTTTGCTTATAACGCGACTATCCAGATCCCCTTGATCATCACTTTTCCCGGAAGCAAGCGGTGTCGAGTGGATCAGAACGCCGCCCACATCGATGTCTTTCCGACCGTCTGCGATATCTTGGGGATTGCAAAACCCCTGCTTCTCCAAGGGGTCTCGCTTTTTCCAGCCATCCAGGGAAAGAAGTTACCCGGGCGGCCGGTCTATTTTGAATCGCTCTATCCTTATTACAGCCGCGGCTGGGCGCCGCTTCAGGGCTTTATCGAAGGAGAGGAGAAATTCATCGAAACGCCGATTCCCGAGGTCTATGACCTCGCCGCCGATTTCGATGAGACGGTGAACCTGGCGGAAAAGAGGAACTTGGATAAATACAGGGCGAAACTGGGCCGCCTCGTCGCCGATTTATCCGCCTCGCAGTCGGCTCCCAGCCGGACGATCGACCGCGAAGCACGGGAGCGCCTGAAGAGCCTCGGCTATGTCTCGAGCCCTCAAGCGCCGGCCGAGAAGAATTTCACCCCTCAGGATGACCTGAAAATCCTGCTGCCCTATCAGAACATGCTCCAGAAAGCCATGGCCGCTTATCATCGCGGCGAACTCGAAGAGGGCGCGACGCTCCTCCGCGGGATCATCGCCGAGCGGAAGGATTTTGACCTGGCGTATTCTTATCTGGCCGCCATTTATAAAGACCAGAAGAAATTAAAAGAGGCCCTCGCCGTCCTCAGGGAGGGGGTCGAGAACAACCCCCAGAGCATCAAGATCCTGTCGGCTTACGGCATCTTCCTGGTGGAAGTCAGCGCCTTTGATGCCGCCATCGAGATGCTCCAGAAAACGCTGTTCCTGATCGATTACGATCCCGAGGTCTGGAACTACCTGGGTGTCGCTTATTATCACAAAGGCTCTTACGAGGAAGCCCTCAAGGCCTACGAACAGGCGCTGGCTCTTGACGACAATTACCCGGTTGTCTTCAACAACCTGGGGTCGCTTTATTTTTCGATCTTTCTCAAGTCCAAGGAGAGGTCCTCTTACGACAAAGCTATTGCCAACTTCAAGCGGGCGATCGAGCTCGACCCGAACTATCCCTCCGCTTACAACGGTCTCGGCGTGGCCCTGCGCCAGACGGGCGACCTGGATGGGGCCATCGCCAATTGGCAAAAAGCGGTCGAGATCAAACCGGACCATGCCTTCGCCCTCTACAACCTGGGCCTGGCCAATCTCGTCAAGGGCGATAAAGCAGAGGCGCTGGTCTATTTGGGCCGGTATAAAGAGCAGTTCTACGCGGCCTTGCCGGAGCCGGAGAAAAAAAAGCTCGATGACCTGATCGCCAAATGCAAATAATGTTGATGACAATAAAAACGCCGATGTTGTTCATCCGGAAAGCCGCCGTGTCCTTGCGAGCAGCAGCGAAGCCGTCTCATCGAGATTGCTTCGTCGTTCTCCTCCTCGCAATGACAATGCTCCTATCTCCTGCCTCATCCGGTCTGGCCGGCGGGGCATATGCGACGCTCTCCGGCCAGACAATCAAGGAAAAAGACCTTCCTCCCAAGTACCAGGAGTGGCTGAAACTGGTGAGCTACATCATCCTCCAGAAGGAAAAGGATGTCTTCTTGCAGCTCACCACCGATCGCGATAGGGATATCTTTATCGAGTCCTTCTGGAGGCAGCGCGACCCGACTCCGGGGACACCGCAGAACGAGTTCAAAGAAGAGCACATCAAGCGGTTCAATTACGCCAACACATACTACCGCCGTGGAACGCCCCGGGAAGGCTGGATGACTGACATGGGCCGGATTTACATCATTCTCGGCCCGCCGTCCAGCGACGAACGGTTCGAGGGCACGGCCGGCATCCATCCCTGCCAGGTTTGGTATTATTACGGCGACCGCGCCAAAGGGCTCCCGACCTATTTTGCCCTCGTCTTTTTCCAGCGCAGCGGCTCGGGCGAGTTCAAGCTTTATAACCCGACCTCCGACGGGCCGCTGAGCCTGCTCGTCGACCCCAAGGGAATCGACATCACCGATTACCGGACCCAGTATGAGAAGATCAGGGAGTTGGCGCCCACGCTGGCCAACGTCGCCATCTCGATGATACCGGGCCAGTATCCTTACAATTTCCAGCCGTCGGTGCAGGCGAACTTCATCCTGGCAGATATTTTCGAGTCGCCCAGGAAGAGCATCAGTCCTTCCTATGCCACGCATTTTCTCGACTACAAGGGCATCGTCAGCACGGAATACCTGACAAACTACATCGAAAGCGCGGCCCTGGCGGCCGTCATCAGGGAACCGCTCCTGGACATATCGTTCTGCCACTTCTCCGTGGCACCGAAAAAGATTTCGATTGATTATTTCGAGCCCAAGGACCAGTATTACTGCAATTTCAGGCTGGACGTCAGTCTGCGCCAGGGGGAGAGGATCATTTATCAGTATTCCAAGGATTATCCGTTCTATTTCGAGCCGGACAGATTGGCCAATGTCGAAGCCAACGGCGTTGCCCTGCAGGACGTTTTTCCGGTCGTCGAGGGACGGTACAAGCTGACCGTGCTCCTCCAGAATTCGGTGGGGAGAGAATTCACCGTTTACGAAAAGACGATCGACGTGCCGGCATCGTCCGCCACGCCGAAGATCCTGGGCCCCGTCCTGGGCTACAATATTCAGAGTTTTCAGAGCGAGTCGCAGACGCCGTTCAAGTTCCTGGACAAACAGCTTTTTGTGGATCCCGCCAATACCTTCACCTTGACGGACAACCCGGCGATATTTTTCAACCTGACGGACCTGACCGAGGAAGCCTGGCGGGAAAGCCTGGTGGAGATCCTCATCAGCGGGCTCAGGGAAAAGGAACCGGTGAAAAAGTCCATCTCCATCAAAACCAAAGAGTTCCCGTTCCATCAGGTAATCGGAATCTCCCAGGGGATTCCCATCCAGGAGCTCTCCCCGGATTATTACGAGCTCAGGCTGGTTTTGAAGGGGAGCCGGGCAGACACCATCGCTGAGGCCTCATCCCAATTCATTGTCTCTCCACAGGCGGCCCTCTCCCGTCCGGTGACTCTATCCAAAAGCTTTTTGCTGGCCAACCTCTTCCTCTACTACCACATCCTGGCCGACCAGTATGACCGGATCAACGAGGCCGGGAAAGCGGAGGACGATTTTGAAAGAGCCCTGGCGCTGAATCCGGGCTACAAGCAGGGGATCATCGCCTTCGCCGATTTTCTGCTGAAAACGGGGAAGTTCGACCGCGCCCTGGAGATGGTCGAGCGGGTGAGCGGGGACGAATCGCTGAGATTCGATTATTTTCTGGTCAAGGGCCGGGCGCTCGAAGGCAAGGGGGAATGGGGTGCGGCCATCGAGAGCCTGCTCGAAGGCAACAGGATCTATAACAGCGACACCCGCCTCCTCAATTCCCTGGGTTTTTGCTATTATAAGACCGGACAGAAAAAAGCCGCCCTGGATGCCCTGGGCGCCTCGCTCCGCTTGAATCCCGAACAGAAAGAGATCAAAGAGCTGGCCGCCCGCGTCGAAAAAGAGCTGAAATAGATTACAGCTTGATCATCCCCGAATAGACATCCGAATTGTTGGCCACCCGGTCGATGACCTGGATGATGATAAAATAGGTCCCCGCCTTCAGCCAGTTGAAATTCAGCGAGATGTGGGTCTCATCCTTGACAAGGTCAAGAGTTTTCCCTTCGTCGAAGACCTTGTTCGAGCTTTCGTCGAAAAGTGTGATCTTCACGTCGGCCACTCCCCGGCGCGTGTTATCGATCCGGGTTATTTGGTAATGGCGGATGGTAAAGCTGATGGCTTGGCCGCCGACCTTGAAATCCGCCACGGCCACGGGGAGCGGGCCGGCTTCGAGGTAATTTTTGAGATAGACCATATCGACCCCGCCCCGATTCACTCTGACTTCGATCTCCCTTTTTTTCCCGCCCGAGGTCTCTCGGGGAGAATAGACAAGGAGATAATGAAAGTCCTCGAGTTCGGCCGCCTCCTGCAGCGCCGCCGCCGCTTGGTTGGAGAAGGCCGAATAGCCGCCCGTCAGGCGGCTGATCCTGGTCAGCGATTCTTCGTAGTCCTGCCCGACCTCCTTGAGCTCGAGGTCCTGGGAAAACACGGTCCTGGACGATTTCATCAGGATGAGATGATAAGTGAAGTCGGCGGAGAGGAACAAATCGCTCAGAGCGGCCGCGTTGATCCGCCCGGAGAAATCAAAGGACCTCTGAAGCTCCTGCTGGCGGGCCTGGACGAGCCGGGCTTCGACCTGCTGCTGGGGATCGGCTTGAGAATCGACCCAGCCTCTGATTTCATTATCCAGGCGGGAGGCGTTCTTGATTTTGGGGAACATTTCCCGTTGCTGAAAAGCGATGGCCCATTTTTCTCCTTCGACGGTCTTGATCCTCTGGATCAAGCGCTTGTGAAAATCCACATCCAGCTCCAGGAACTGTCGGCGGTAATCCTCCCAGATGCGCTGATAGTTTTCAAAGAAGCGGATCATGGCCGGGGCGATGGACATGAGCCCGCCTCCCTGACCGCGAAGCTGGCTGAGCAGCCGGTCGGCTTCATAACTGATATCCCGGAAATTCTTGATCGATGCCGCTGTGGAGAAGGCCTTGAATTGGCGGAGCGAATCCTTGACCCGGACGACGAAATCCTCGACGCCCTTTCCGCGGTCGATGTTCAGGACGCGCCCTTCGGTCAAGACGATGACTTGGTCGCCCGGCCGGAAAATATCCTGGAAAAAGGAATCGACCGCCTCCCCGACAGAGTCGTCATAGTCGAAGATGTTGAAAATGAGGAGGAAGAGTCTCTTGCGGTCCCGGGGCTTCGGCTCCGAAACAGCCGGCGTCAGAGGAGCGAGCGCGGCGATTTTGCGGGAGACGATTTCAAACTGGGTGATCTCCTGTTTGACTCCATTTTCGTAGACCTCGAAGTCTCCTTGGGTCAAATCTCTGACGGCTTGGCCTTTCAGGAACACCCGCACGGGAACTTCGACTACCGTGACCGTCACTTCCTCCTGCGGCATTTCCTGAGCCGTTGCCAACGCCGGGATGATCATGGAAAGACACGCCCACATGGAAACGATGGCCGATGCCCATTTTCTGTTCATTGATTTTTCCCTTACCGCAAGAAAGATATCACGAGAACGGATTTCCTGTCAAAACAATAACGGGTGATGTTTCTCCGCTGGAAAAAAACGGGAAAACATGATAGCTATTGGTCTTTGAAAAGGCGGCGATGATCCGAATCGGCATCGATACGGGCGGGACCTTCACCGACTTCGTCTTTTTGGGCCCGTCCGGGATGCGGATCCACAAGGTCCTCTCCACTCCCCACGATCCTGTGGAGGCCATCATGTGCGGGCTCGAAGGGGGAAACATCTTAAGGGGGAGGGACGAAGTCATTCACGGCTCGACGGTCGCCACCAACGCCCTCCTCGAACGCCGGGGCGCCAAGCTCGCTTTCCTCACCACGACCGGGTTCGAGGACCTTTTGGAGATCGGCCGCCAGACCCGCCGTGAGCTCTATAACATTATGGTAGAAGAAAGGACGCCCCTCATCCCGCGTGAGCTCTGTTTCGGCGTCCCGGAGAGGACTTATTGTGATGGGACGATCGCCCGGAAGGCGGATTTGCGGCGGCTGGACGGGATCATTCGCAAGCTGAAAAAGGCCGGGGTAGAATCGGTCGCCGTCTGTTTCCTGCACGCCTACGCCAATCCGGCCAACGAAAAGAGAGTCCGTCGTCGGCTGGCTGGAAACGGTTTCTCGCTGTCTGTTTCACATCAGGTCCGGAGCGAGTACCGGGAGTTCGAACGCGCCTCTACGACGGCCATCAACGCCTATGTCGCTCCCTTGATGGAACGCTATCTCGGCCGCCTCGAGGAGCGGCTTGGCGCGAACACCCTCCGGATTATGCAGTCGAACGGCGGCTGCGTCTGCGCCCTGAGCGCCAGGGAAAAACCCGTCAACACTATCCTCAGCGGCCCGGCCGGGGGAGTCGTGGGCGCCAAAGCGGTCGCCGCGGCCGCGGGTTTCCAGAGGATCATCTCCTTTGATATGGGCGGGACATCGACAGATGTTTCCTTGTGCGATGGAGCGATCTCCACCACCCCGGAATCGATGATCAACGACCTGCCGCTGCGCCTGCCCGTGATCGACATTCATACGGTCGGTTCGGGAGGCGGGTCCATCGCCTTTCTCGATCCCGGGGGTGCTCTCCGTGTCGGGCCCCGGAGCGCCGGCGCCGATCCGGGGCCCGTCTGCTATGGGAAAGGCGAAGAGGTCACGGTGACGGACGCCAACCTGCTTCTGGGCAGGCTTGACCCCGAGCGTTTTCTCGGCGGAGCGATGAAGTTGCATCTCCAGCGATCGCTCCGGATCATGGAGAAATTCGCCGCGCGCCTGGGGATGAACGTGTTCAATCTGGCCGAAGGGATCATCCGCGTCGCTGATGCGACGATGGAAAGGGCAATCCGGGTCATCTCGGTGGAACGGGGTTTCGACCCGCGCGATTTTGCCCTGGTTTCGTTTGGAGGCGCGGGCGGCATGCACGCCTGCAGCCTCGCTCAGATGCTGCACATCCCGAAGGTCATCGTTCCCAAGAACGCCGGTGTCTTGTCCGCCTTGGGCATGCTCCTCTCGGATACGGTCAAGGACTATTCGCTGTCTATCCTCAGGTCGGGGCAGGGGATTCCGCAAGGAGAAGTCGGCCGGCTCTTCCGGCCGCTCCTCGAAGAGGCGCGCCGCGAACTGCGCCACGAAGGATTCGCTGAAGAGAACATTCGGCTCTTCAGATCCCTCGATGTCCGCTACATCGGCCAGTCCTACGAGCTCACGGTTCCGTTTTCGGCCGGTTATAGGTCTGATTTTCATCGTCAGCACCTCCGACGCTACGGTTACGCCGATGAAAAACGGTCCGTCGAGGTCGTGAACCTGAGAGTGAAGGCGGTGGGTAATACGGATAAGCCGCGGCTCGCCGAGATCGAGCCCGGCGGGAGAAACCCGGAACCGGCGCGGATCGGTCGCCGGTCCACACGCTTTGCCGGCAGGAGCCGCCGGGCGGACGTTTATGCCAGGGAGAAACTGAGGGCGGGAAATGCGATCGCCGGACCCGCGCTTATTCTGGACTACGAATCGACGGCCGTCGTGCCGCCCCATTTTGTCTGCCGGATTGACCGGTTTGGCAACTTGATACTAAAACAGCGGAGGTCATAGACTGTCATGGCGAGCTTCAGCGAAGCCATTTCAACACTTCTCCTGATAGCCTACAAATAGAGAGATGAAGAAAGTCGACCCGGTCGAACTCGAGATCTTCAAAAGCATTTTCGTCTCCATCGCCGAGGAGATGGGGATGACGCTCTGCCGTTCCTCCTTCTCCCCCAACATCAAAGAGAGAAAAGACTTTTCCTGCGCCGTTTTTGACGAACAGGGGAGGGTCGTAGCCCAGGGCGATCACCTGCCCGTGCACCTCGGTGCCATGCCCCTTTCGGTCCTGAGCGCCATCGAGAACGTCAAACTCGAGCCCGGTGATACGGTCATGCTGAACGATCCGTTCCGCGGCGGCACCCACCTTCCCGACATCACCCTGGTCTCACCCGTTTTTGTCAGGGACAGCTGCCGACCGGCCTTTATTGTCGCCAACAGGGCGCACCATTCGGACGTGGGCGGCATCTCCCCGGGGTCCATGGCGCTGACCACCGAGATTTTCCAGGAGGGCGTGATCATCCCTCCGGTGAAGCTCGTCCGCCGGGGCCGGATCGACCGGGACATCCTCGGCTTCGTTCTGGCCAACGTCCGAACCCCGGATGAGCGCGAGGGCGATCTGACGGCCCAGCTCGCCGCCAACAAAATCGGGGAGCGAAGGCTCCTCGAGATCAGCCGGAAATACGGGCTTAAAAAAATCAATGCTTTTATGAAATACCTTCAGGACTATTCGGAAAAGATCATGCGGCAGGCCCTGCGTGGGATCCCGGACGGTGAATACTGTTATGCCGATTGTCTGGACAGTGACGGCCTGAGCCGAATGCCTGTCAAAATCCAAGCCGCCGTTCGTATCAAGGGAAGCTCGGCGGAGGTGGATTTCGCCGGTTCCGATCCTCAGACGAGGGGCAGCGTCAACGCCAATTACGCGATTACCCTTTCAGCGACCATGTACGTGTTTCGCTGCATCATCCCGGGCGATGTTCCATATAATTCGGGGCTGCTGCGACCGATCCGTCTCCTCGCTCCCGAGGGGAGTGTCGTCAACGCCCGCTGGCCGGCGGCCGTCGCGGGGGGGAATGTCGAGACGTCGCAGCGGATCACCGATGTTCTGTTGGGCGCCCTGGCCAAGGCCCTGCCGCAGCGAATTCCGGCGGCGTCGAGCGGGACGATGAACAACGTCACCTTCGGGGGAAATCACCCGGCGACGGGGAGGCCCTTCGCCTATTACGAGACAATCGGCGGGGGGATGGGAGCCAGCCCGGAGCGGGACGGATTGAGCGGCGTTCACACCCACATGACCAATACGCGGAACACGCCGGTCGAAGCCCTCGAACATTATCTGCCCATCCGGATCAGGCGCTACACTT
>JBAQGA010000003.1:0-17466 GCA_049287565.1 Candidatus Aminicenantales bacterium | reverse complement strand
GCTTTCCCTGGGTTCGGACGCCAAAGCGGGCAGCCTCGAAGCTTCGCTCGAGCTCGACCGCTTCGGTCTGGAGTATGACAAAGCCGGGACCCCTCTCAAGCTGGAACTCTCCGGGACTCTCAAGGCCGCCGTGTCGGCCGCCAACGTTAAGGGCGCGTCCGGCAAGCCGGGCTCGCTCGAGGCCACTCTCGAATTCGATCACCTCGCCGCGGACTATGACGGGACCGACCTACCCTTGAAGGTGGAGCTTTCGGGAACTCTCAAGGCCGAAGGCAGTCCCCATGACTTTCGGGCCTCGGCCGATATCCGGTCCGCGCTGGGAGCCGTCTCGTGCGATAGCCTGAGTGTCAGGGGTTCCTCGATCCACCTGCTGGCCAAGGGCACAAAGGATTCCGCAGAGATCTCCCGCTTCGAAGCGGCGCTCGAGGGCATGTCCATCGCGCTCCCCGGCGATAAAAAGGTTTCCTTTGACGTGGTCAAAGTAAACGGCTCCGGCCGCGCCGACATCGCCAGGAAATCCGTTGTCGTCTCTGCCCTTGATGTGCAAGTTCCCGCCTTGTCTCCGCTCCGCCTCTCCGGGCGCTTCGATACGGCGCCCCGCGGCGTCAAACAGGCGCACCTCGAAAGCCGGGACCTGAATATTCCGGCACTCCGCGGGCTTCTCGGCCCCTTCCTGGCGCCCGCCCTGGCCGATTGGGAGGCCGACGGATCCATCGGCATCGTTCTCGACGTTAAGAACCACTTCCGCCCGACCCCGGGCTGGGAATTTTCCGGCGCGGTCGACATATCCGGTACGAAATTCAACGACGCCTCGTTCACCATCGCCGGCGACTCACTCAGCCCCCTCATCCGCATCCAGGGCGACTACGAGCTCTCCAAGGGCGGCATCAGCTGCACGGGCACGCTCGAACTTGCCCAGGGCGAATCCCTCTGGAAGGACTTCTACATCTCTTGGAGCAAGCACCCGCTCAAGGCCGACCTCGCCGGCCGCTATGATCCTGCCTCCGGGACGATCGACAGCCTCTCGGCTAAGTTCGTGTTTCCGACGATCGGAGAGGTGCGCGCCACAGGCACGGTCCGCACCGCGCCGTCTCCGTCTTTCGACATGCACGCCGAAGCAAAACTCGGCCTTGAACCTCTCTATTCCCTATATTCCCAGTCCGGCGTCCCTCCCGAAAGCCGCCTGCGTCTCGCCGGGGACATCTCCGCCGACCTCGCCGTCGCCCAAGACAAAGGCGGGACAACGGTCAACGGCCGCGTGACCCTCGACGCGAGCGACATCGAAAATCCCGCTGCCAAGGTCTCGATGCGAGGCTTCAAAGCAGAGCTTCCGGTCCACCTCAAGCTCGGCGAGGCCCCGCCCCGTGGGGGAGGAGAAAACTCCGCTGCCGACTCGGCCTTGCCGCTCCCCGGCCATGGCGATCCCGCCGACAAAGGCCTCCTCCGCATCCTCGAGATCCGGACGCCTTCGCTCACGTTTCAGCCTCCGGCCCTGGACGTTCTCGCCGGGACGAACGCCTACCGGATCGAAGCTTTCACGCTGGAGCTATACGGCAGCCGGCTCGAGTTCGGCGAGATCGCGCTGAGCCTCGACCCCGCGGCCAGGGGATTCCATGGGACCGCATCGCTGCGCCTGCCCGAGCTCGACCTGTCCAGGCTGCCTGTGGCTACGGCTCAGTTCCCGTTGACCGGCAGGGCGAAGATCGACTTTCCCGGCCTGGACATCACGCCCGCCGGGATAACGACCAAAGGAGAGGCCGACATCGACATTTTCGGCGGCCGGGTGGTCGTCAGCAGCCTTGCCCTCTCGAACCCCCTGGCCAAGGGCCGGAAGATCTCGGGCGACGTCGAGCTCCGGAACCTGGATCTGAAGAAGATCACCGACATCGTCCCGTTCGGCGAGATGACCGGGATCATCAAGGGCGAGATCCGCGGCCTGACGATTTCGTACGGGCAGCCCGAAAGCTTCGCCTTGAGCCTGGAGTCCGTGCCGCGCAAGGGTGTCGCGCAGACTTTTAGCCTGAAAGCCGTCGACAACCTGACCGTTTTGAGCTCTGGACAAAAGGCTTCCGGGGGCGCGGGCCAGTTTTTTATGCGTTTCATCCGCGGCTTTCGCTACGCCAAGATCGGCATCGTTAGCACGCTGAAAAACGACACCTTCACCCTCAACGGGACCATCCATGAAAACGGCGTCGAATACCTGGTGAAGAAACCGGCGCTTTTTGGCATAAATGTCATTAACAGGATGCCGGACAAGAAGATCAGCTTCAAGGAAATGATGAGCCGGCTCGAGCGCGTCGGGCAATCGGAAGCCCAGACGGTGAAAAAATGACGAAAGGAGAAGCATCCCATGAAAACGAAGCACATGGGTTTCGGCGCGGCCGCGGCCGCCCTGACCCTGGTTCTCGCCTGCATCACGGTCAACATCTATTTCCCGGAGGCGACGGTCAAGAAAGTGGCCGACGAGATCGTCGACGAGATCCGGAAAAAGGACGTCAAGGACAAGACGGCGCCCGAGGCCATCAAAGAAGAGGCGCGGACCGCCCGGTCGAGCGGCTTCAGCTTCGTCCCGGCGGCGTTCGCCCAGCAGGAGACGACCGTGTCCAACCCGGCCATCCGGGCCCTCAAGGACTCGATGAAGCAGAGGTTCCCGAACCTGAAGCCCTTTTATGATTCCGGCAACGTTGGCGAGACGAACGATGGCTTGGTCGAGATCCGGGACGAGAGCGGGCTGGACCTCAAGGCCAAGGCCACCCTGCGGGGCATGGTCAAGGACGAAAACAGTGACCGGACGAAGCTCTACGCCGAGGTGGCCAAGGCCCTCAACATCGAGGCCAGCCAGATCGACCGCATCCAGAAGATCTTCGCCGAGAGCTGGCAGAACGCCGCCTCTGCCGGCTGGTGGATCCAGAAGGAATCCGACGAGTGGGTCAAGAAATAAAATTGATTCGCTTTTCAGCGAGCTTCAGTTAATAACGCCGTATTTCCTCCCGACCTTGGTGAAGGCCTCGATGGCTCTGTCGAGGTGCTCTTGCGAGTGGGCGGCGGAAAGCTGAACACGGATTCTCGCCTGACCCTTGGGAACAACGGGATAGTAGAATCCGATGACATAGACCCCTTCGTCGAGCAAGTCACGGGCCATGTCCTGGGAGAGCTTGGCGTCATTCTCGAAGCGGCCCAGCAGGATCGGGCAGATCGGATGATCGCTGGCCGGGATCTCGAAACCGGCCTCGGCCATCTTACTGCGGAAGTACTTGGTGTTAGACTCCAGCTTGTCGCGAAGCTCGGTTGTCTCTGTAAGAAGATCCAAAATGGCGATGGAGGTGGCGATGACCACGGGCGAGACGGTGTTGCTGAAGAGATATGGCCTGGAGCGCTGGCGGTAGAGTCCGATGACCTCCTTCCGGCCGGAAGCGAATCCGCCCGAGGAACCGCCCAGCGCTTTGCCCAAGGTCCCGGTGATGAGGTCGATTTTGCCCATGACGTTTCTATACTCGGGAGTACCGCGGCCGTTTTCCCCGATGAACCCGGTCGCGTGGGCATCGTCCACCATGACCAGGGCGTCGTATTTTTCGGCCAGGGGGACGATCTCGTGGAGCTTGGCGATGTCTCCATCCATCGAGAAAACGCCGTCGGTGGCGACCATCCGGTACCGTTTGCTTTGCGTCTCTTTGAGCTTGGCTTCGAGGTCGGCCATGTCGCCGTGTTTATAGATGAATCGCTCCGCTTTGCTCAGGCGGATGCCGTCGATGACCGAGGCGTGGTTGAGCTGGTCCGTAATGATGGCGTCATCGGCCGAGAGCAGGGGCTCAAAAACGCCGCCGTTGGCATCGAAGCAGGCCGCATAAAGAATGGTGTCTTCGGTCCCCAGGAACCGGCTGATTTTCTCCTCAAGGATCTTGTGGATATCCTGGGTGCCGCAAATAAAGCGGACAGAGCTCATACCGTAGCCCCATTTATCGAGCGCCTCGTGAGCCGCCTGGATAACCTTGGGATGGCTGGATAGACCTAAATAATTGTTGGCGCAAAAGTTGAGGACTTTCCGGCCGCCTTTGACCTCGATCTCAGCACCCTGCGGGGTCATGATAACCCTTTCTTCTTTGAACAGGCCCGCATCGCGGATGGACTGAAGCTCTTTGGAAAGATTTTCTTTCACGTTTCCATACATAAAAACCTCCTTCCTTGAGATTTCCAACTATAGCTTCACTGCCCGGCTTTGTCAATTTTTTTCTAAATTTTCTAAAACTCTAAATTGAATTGCCTTTAGGGGGGGCTTGTGTTATAAGTGAAACCCATCCGGTCGCTCTGATCGAGACATCTTCATCCGCAAGGAGGTCATCCATGAATACAGAAACGAAAAAAATCATGGTCACCGGTGCCGTCGGGCAGATCGGCTCCGAGCTCACCATGGCCCTGCGCGACAAATACGGAAGCGACAATGTCCTGGCCACTGGCCATAAAACCCAGCCCAGCAAAAAGCTGCTCGAATCCGGCCCCTTCGAGTTCATCAATGTCTCCCAGCGCGAGACATTCGACGACCTCATCAAGAAATACAAGATCGACACGATCTATCATATGTCGGCCATCCTATCCGCCGCTGGGGAGAAGAATCCCAAGCTCTGCTGGGATGTCAACATGAACGGCACATACAATATTCTGGAAGCGGCCGTCGATCATAAACTGGTCAGAGTTTTTATCCCCAGCTCGATCGCCGCTTTTGGCCCGGAAACGCCGCGAGTCAACACCCCCAATGACACCATCCTCAAGCCCAAGACTATGTACGGAGTGACCAAAGTTGCGGGCGAGCTCCTCTGCGACTATTACGTCAAGCGTTTCAACGTCGATGTCCGCGGCTGCCGCTATCCCGGCATTATCAGCTATGAGACTCTTCCCGGAGGCGGCACGACAGACTATGCCGTGGCCATCTTCTTCGAGGCGGTCAAGAATAAAAGCTACACCTGCTTTCTGCGTGAGGATTCGAGACTCCCGATGATGTACATGCCCGATTGCCTGAAGGCGACCTTCGACCTGATGGAGACGGACTTCTCGAAGCTCAAGCACCATTCCGACTTTAACGTAACGGCGATGAGCTTCTCGGCCGGTGAACTCGCCGCCGAGATTAAAAAGCACATCCCTGAATTTCGGATCGCCTATGAGCCTGACTTCAGGCAAGCGATCGCCGATTCCTGGCCGCAATCGATCGACGATTCCGCGGCCCGGCAAGAATGGGGCTGGAAGCCGGACTACGACCTGGCCAGGATGACGGCGGACATGCTCAACGTCCTCCGGAAGCGATACGACGACGGCACACTGAATTATTAATCTGAATCCAAGTCGAGGGGCGGCGGTTTTCCCTTCAAGTTTTTAAAGTTTTGTTCATGTCTGGCTTGAAATTCTTAGTCTCTCTGTGTAAATTGCCGATTAGGAGGAGGAAAATGAAAAAATACCTGTTCGTTTTTTTCGTCCTGATAGTTGTCGTCTACCTCCCGGCTGCAGACATGGAGATGAGACCGGTTCACACCTACTCGATCGTGGCCATCGACAGGGAAACGGGCGAGCTAGGCGCGGCTGTTCAATCGCACTGGTTCTCCGTCGGCTCCTCGGTCATCTGGGCGGAATCGGGGATCGGGGCGATCTGCACCCAGTCGTTCATCGAGGCCTCATACGGACCGCTGGGGCTTGAGCTCATGCGGGCCGGGAAGACGGCCGAAGAAGCTCTGGCGGGGCTGCTCAAGGCCGACCAGTTTGAGGCCGTTCGCCAAGTGGCTATGATCGATGTCCAAGGACGGGCAGCCGCTCATACGGGGAAAAGCTGTATCCCGGAAGCCGGGCATATCGTCGGCGACGGGTTCAGCTGCCAAGCCAATCTCATGCTCAATAACACAGTCTGGAACGCCATGGCGAAGGCTTTTGAAAACACCAAAGGCGAACTCGTCGACCGGCTCATGGCCGCGCTCGAAGCGGCCCAAGGGGAAGGCGGCGACATCCGGGGCAAGCAGTCCGCGGCCATCATCGTCGTCAAGGGCAAGAGCTCCGGAGCCTGGTGGAAGGACAGGATCTATGACCTGAGGATCGAGGACCACCCGGAACCGCTCGTTGAGCTCAAGAGGCTCATCCGATTGAACAAAGCGTACAACTTCATGAACAAGGGGGACGAACTCCTGACCGAGAACAAGGTCGAGGAGGCTATGAAGTCCTACACCCGAGCGATGGAGATGTACCCGGACAACGCCGAGATGGTCTTCTGGCCGGCGGTCACGCTCGCCTCCACGGGAAAAGTGGAGGAGAGTCTGCCCTTGTTCAAGAAGGTGTTCGCCATGGACCAAAACTGGGCCGTCCTGGTACCTCGACTTCCTCAAGTCGGCCAACTCCCTAAAGACAAGTCTCTACTCAAGAAAATCTTGGCTCAGGCTCCAAAGAGGCCGTAGCAGACAAGCTCGGCCTAGGATTCAGCGATGCAGACAAGGAGGAAAAAATGCAAATTTCCCTCGGCAACAAAGTCAATCGCCGGGATTTCTTAAAGGTCGGAGCGGCCGCCGGCTTGGGAGCCGTTATCCGGAAATCCGGCCTGGCGGCGCGAGATGGGAACCCGGGGCGCCCGGCCGGGTCCGCCGGGGACACGCTGATCGAATTCAAGGTCCCCCCGATCGACCCCGTCCGCATCGGGTTCGTCGGCGTCGGCGGCATGGGCTCGGCCCACGTCCGCAATTTCCTCAAGATCGAAGGCGTCGAGATCATGGCGGTCTGCGATATCGTCGACGACAAGGTCGCCCGTATCCAAAGCTGGTGCGAGGAAGCCGGCCGGCCCAGACCGGAAGGCTATTCCCGCGGCGACCGGGACTTCGAGCGCCTCTGCGACCGCGATGACCTCGACCTCGTCTTCACGGCCACTCCCTGGGAATGGCATGTGCCCGTCTGCCTGGCCGCCATGAAGGCGGGCAAGCACGCCGCCACCGAAGTCCCGGCGGCCTATACGCCCGACGACTGCTGGGCGCTCGTCGAGACCGCCGAAAAGACGCGGCGTCACTGCATCATGATGGAAAACTGCTGCTACGACCGCCCCGAAATGCTCTGCTTGAACCTGGTCAAGAAAGGTCTCCTCGGAGAGATCTTCCACGCCGAGGCGGGTTATCTGCATGACCTGCGCGGCGTCAAGTTCAGCGGTCAGGGCGAGGCGTTGTGGCGGCCACAGCATTCGGTCAAGCGGAACGGCAACCTTTATCCCACGCACGGATTGGGTCCGGTCAGTCAATGTCTGGACATCAACCGCGGTGATCGCTTCGACTATCTCGTTTCGGTGAGCAGCAAGTCGATGGGGCTCAACCTCTACTGCGCCAAGAAATTCGGGCCGGACAGCCCCCAGGCCAGGCAAAAATACGCCCTCGGCGACGTCAATGTCTCGCTCATCCGGACGGTCAACGGCAAGGTCATCACCCTCTACCACGACACCTCATCGCCCCGCCCCTACAGCCGCATCCACATCGTCCAGGGAACGCAGGGGATCTTCGAGAAATATCCGGACCGTGTCTATATCGAAGGCCGCAGTCCCGCAGATGAATGGAAAGTGCTCGACAGCTACTATATCGAACACGACCATCCCGTCTGGAAGCGGCTTGAAGAGAGATCGAAAGGCGCCGGGCATGGAGGTATGGACTTCATCGAGGATTTCCGTCTTGTCGAAGCCTTGCGCAACGGCCGGCCCCTCGATATGGACGTCTATGACGCGGCCGCCTGGAGTGTCGTCACTCCGCTCAGCGAGAGATCGGTCGCCAAGCGCGGCCGGCCGATGGATTTCCCCGACTTTACGCGAGGGCGCTGGAAAGACCCGCGGCCGCTCCACGTCATGGAGGTCACCTAAGCACGAGCTTGCGCCCGTTCCAGTCGAGGATCTTCATTCTCATCCCGTAAACGCTCTCCAGCAGCGGTTCCTGGAAGATCTCGTCCGGCCGGCCGCAGGCGACCACCTCCCCGTTCTTCATGAAGACCATGGAGTCCGCATACTGAACCGCCATCTCCAGGCTGTGCAGGGTAACGAGGATCGTCTTCTGCTTTTCGATCGCCAGTTTCTTAATCAACTGCAGGACTTCGGTCTCGTGTTTGGGGTCGAGAAATGTGGTCGGCTCGTCCATCAGCAGGACCGCTGATTTCTGGGCCAGAGCCCGGGCGATCAGGACGAGCCGGCGCTCACCGCTGCTGAGCTCACCGATCGAACGTCCGGTGTAATCGCTCAGGCCGACGAACTCGAGCGCCTCCTCGGCGGCCCTTACGTCCTCCTGCGACGGCAGGGCGAAAGGCGAGATATAGGCCGCCCGCCCCATTAAGACGAAATCGGCGACCCGGTAGTTGAACACCGTATCGTGCTCCTGGGGAACATAGCCGATGAGCCGGGCCCGCTCCTGGCTTTTCAAGGACATGATGTCCTGGCCAGCGATGAACAGCGATCCCTTTGAGGCCGGCAGGACGGCCCCGAGGCACTTTAGGAAGGTCGTCTTCCCGGCACCGTTCGGCCCGACGATCGCCGTGATCTTAGCGCTCTCGAACTTGAGCGCCTCCACCTTGAGCGTAAAATTCTTGTAGCTGAAAGACAGGTTTACAACACGAACGCTCACAGCCAGACCTTCTTGGTTTTTTTCAGCAAAGCGAGGAAGATGGGAATCCCAACCAGGCTGGTGAAGATGCCGATCGGGATCTCGAACGAAGAGACTCCCCGGATGATGTCGTCGGCCACCAGCATGATGCTCGCTCCCATGGCGGCGGACATGGGAATGACCAGCCGGTTGTCCGCCCCGAACATCAACCGGACGAAATGCGGCACGATGAACCCCACCCAGCCGATGATGCCGACGATGGATGTCCCGGCCGCGGTGATCAGGGTCGTGGCCGCGATGACCAGCATTTTCTCCCGGCGGACGTTGACGCCGAGGGAACGGGCCTCTTCATCGCTCATCGACAGGACATTCAGCCGCCAGCGGAGCAGGAACAAAAGGATGAGTCCGACGGCGATGAGCGGCAGGGAGATGGCTAGGTCCCTCCAGGAGGCCAACGACAGGCTTCCCATGAGCCAGAAGAAGAGGGCCTGAAGGACGTAGGGGCTGGCGAAAAATTCGACCAGGGACAGGAGCGCCGAAAAGAAGGCGGTCACGATGATCCCGGTGAGGAGGAGCGAAATGAAGTGGGACTCGGCCTGGCCGGAGATCAAGAGGACCACCCCGACCGCAACAACGGCAAAAACGAAGGCCGCGATCTGGGGAGGAAACGCGCGCCCTAGGAAGACCAGGGAAAGGGCGGCGCCGAAAGCCGCTCCGGAGGAGATGCCGAGGATGTATTCATTGACCAGCGGGTTCTTGAAGAGCGCTTGCAGCGAGGCCCCGGACACAGAGAGGGCGGCGCCGATGGCCACCGCCAGTAGGACACGGGGAAGCCGGATGCGCAGCAGGATATCGCGATAAGCATCCGGCACCTCCGGATGGGAAGAGGGGGAAAAGAGCGAGATCACAGTTTTATAAAGGCTGCCCGGAGAGATCGCATAGCTGCCGATGCTCAACGAAATCAGGAAGAGGAGAAGCGGCAAGGTCAGGAAGAAAACGCGCCAGGCCTTTCCTCGCTTAGGGGCTTGTCCAATCATCGAAATCCAGGGTTTTTAGCAGAGTCGAAAAAATATTTTTCTTGCGGTAAAACGTCTCGAAAATCGCGTTGCCCTCCTTCTCGAGGTCGAGCCGGCCGAACTTTTCGGGGTGGAAAAGCCGGGCCAGGTAGAGTGTCTCGGCCAGCACGCCGGCCGGGTCCCACCAATACCAGAACCCGAACGTGTAGTAGACTTTTTTCGAACGGACCGCTCTTACGGACCGAAGCCGAGCGTCACTGCTTACTCCCTCCACGGTGACCTGTCTTTCTCCGGGGAGAAAATTTCCGTCGATGAGAATGATCTCAGGGTCCCATTTGAGGATCTGCTCGATGTTGATAATCGTCCCGATAGTCCCAAAATAGGAAGGCAGCATGTTTTCGGCGACGTTTCTCCCGCCGGCCGTGTTAACGGGCTCGTAAAAGACCGGGGTGCGGATCAGGGAAGACCAGAAAGTGAGGTAGACGACTGGTTTCTCTTCCTCCCGCAGCGGGCCGATGGAGTCGGTGATGAACTGAACCTTTTGGCGGAAATAGCGGACAAGCTCCCCGGCCCGTTCCTTCGAGCCGGTCAAAGCCCCCACCAATTCGATCTCTTCCAGCAGCTTGTCGAATCGTCCCATAGAAGCGACCGCCGCCACCGGGATGCCGAGGCTCCGCTCGATGGAATCCGGCACCTGCTGCTCGGTCGGCGAGCAGAAGATGACGTCCGGGTCGAGCCGGACGATCAGCTCTTTATTCACACTATCGTCCGGCTGGGAGACGACCGGCAGCTGCGCTCCAGAGGGGAAGATGATCTTGAACAGATGGTCGTTGCGTTTGACGAAATAATCCAGCCCCACCAAGCGTTCCCCTGCCCCGAGGGCGATGAGGATACGCGTGATCTCCGGCTGGAGAGAAAGGATCCGCTCAGCCCGGGGAGGGATGGCCACGTTTCGTCCGAGGGTGTCCTTAAGACCCGGTTTTTGGCCCGGCCGGGCGGCCCAAGAAGAAATGGCCGCCGCTAAAAAAAGCATCGGGACAATACCCCGGAGAATAACCGTCTCCCGCAAACCGTTCGGGCGTTCTCCATTCATCGGCCAACCGCAAAACAAGTCATTATTATAGGGGATTCGGGGCAAAACATAAACGCTCACCTTCTCTCGTATCTTTTCTCCCCTTGGCGACGTCTTCCGGAGGCCGGGGAATCGAAATGCGGCTGGGATCGGTCGGGCTTACAAAAACAGGAGGCGGCCGATCACCGAGCGGGCGGACTATCGACCCACGCGCTCTTTCAGGAATTCAGGTAAGGCGAAGGCGGCGCGATGGACGTCCAGGTTGTAGAACTTCAGCTTTTTCGGAGGACGCCTTCGCTGAGTCTGCAAGGGGTCAATCCGGTCGGACAGAAAAACATAGCACCACAGTCCCCCCGGATAGGTCGGCACCGGCCCGAGATAAAAGAGGGCCGACTTGAAGAGCATCTTGAGAAAGCGCCTTTTTTTCCTGAGATGCTCGAGGTGATAAAGCGGCGCGCCGGCCTGGGCGGCGATCGTCCCGCCCGGCTGGAGACACCTCTTCAGCGCCGCGAAAAAACTCTTCTGGTGCAGGATAGCCGAGGGGCCGACGGGATCGGAGGAATCCACCACAATGACGTCGAAACGGCGGTCGGTCTCGCGGATGTAACGGTTCGCGTCGTCCACGGCGATCTCCACCCGGCGGTCCCCGAATGACGCCGCCAGCCCGGGAAAACGCTTCCGGCAGACTTCGATCACCCGGACGTCGATCTCCACCAGCACGGCACTCCTGACCGGATAACGAAGGACCTCCCGGAGCGCCCCCCCGTCCCCGCCGCCGACAATCAGGATATCCTTCGGACGTGGGTGGGATATCATGGCCGGGTGAACGAGCATCTCGTGATAGAAGAATTCGTCTTTCTCCGTCGTTTGCACCAGACCATCCAGGAGGAGCACGCGGCCGTAGGAATCGGTCTCGTAAACCTCCATTTTCTGATAGGGTGTCCTCTCGGAGAGAAGCCGCCGCCTCGCCCGAAAAAAGATCCCGCTCGACGGGGTGTGAAATTCCCGGATTTCGGTTGTTTTCATGATCGTCGATCCTCAGCGCAATTCAAGATTTAAAGTCCAAGTTTATTGTTAGTGTATTTGGTGATGAGAAGGTTTCTCAGGTCTTTATACATCTTCACCACTTTTTCCGTATTCGATTTCGCGTAATCCGTCAAATACTTTTCGGCCAGTTCAGGGTCTTTTTTGAACAGATCGAGTGCTTTGGTATCGACTTCCTCCCTATTCTTGAAAAGCGCCGCTTCCATGGGATCCCGCACGGCCTGTAAATCTTTTATGGCCTGCTGCCACTGCAGATACAAAAGATTATCCACGAAATCGATGGCCCAGCGCGCTGAATCCTCGCTGAACTCGTCCGGATCGTAAGTCTTGTACAGAGGGGATATCTCCCGGACTCCCGTGTAGATGGGGACATAGGTGCTGACGTGCTGGTTGTCCAGGTAAAACCAGTATATCCCTCCTATTTCCGGGGGGAGCCAGCCTCTGAGCTGGGCCACCATCCCGTAGCCTCCCCTGGATACCATCCGGCGATAGGTAATGTCCAGCAGTTCCCTCATATCTCTGGTGGGAAAAGGCGTGGTTAAAGGACTTTTCTGCATGGCTCCTTTGCCGTCGGGCACCAGCCAGTCTGTATCAGCCGTCATGTCGTAGATAGTGCCTTCGTAAACCGATCGCTGGAAGGCTATCACATCCTGCACCGAAAGCTTTTTCTCGGGCTTTACGGAGAAAGGATAGGTGGAAAGAGGCTCCAGATACTGGTGGTAGGCATCATAATTTTTAAAAGGCGCGTTGAGCTTTTTATCCGGCCATTCCTGATGATCCGGAGCGAAGGTGCTGAAAAAGAGCCAGAACCGGCTGACCGCCCATTCTCGGGGGGTCGGAGCATAGGCTTCCTGCCAGATAAAGGGCTTTCCGCTGGCCGGGTCGTACCAGCCGTGCCCGATGGCCACTTCCATATAGTTTTTCGAAGCCATGAAATTTTCCGGATCCGAAAGGTCGATCTCTTTGATGATACTCCAGTTGGGAACTATGGCCGTATGGTCATCCGGAACCCTCTGGGCGGCCCAGATGGCCCCGAGCTCTCCGCTCCCCGGCTCCCAGTCTTTCCCGACGGAAAACACCTCCAGAACCCAGGCCTCTTCGGTGTCGGCGATGCAGAGGGCTTCCGATTCCGGTCCGCAGGAGGGCAGGAATCCATACTCCTCCACCAGCGACGTGATCAATCTGACCGCCTCCCTCGCGGTCTTGCACCTCTGGAGGGCGAACAGCATGGCCTGTTCGATGGTCATGATCTGTTTTCCCGAGTCGATGTCGACTTTCAGTTCATCCCTCTGGCTTAAGGTGCTCTCACCGATGGCCAACTGATGCTCGTTGATATGGGGGTATCCCGTGTGGAAGTATTTGTAGGTCTTTTCCACCTGGGGGATGGTTCCGATGACCTTTCCGTACTCATAGAGAGGCTTTTTGACGTCCTGCAGCCCATAATACACCGGTGCCCTGGCGCCCTTTTCGAATGTCCTGGCAGGCACCACATGAACCCGGCATTCCGGGCAGCAGCCGGTATGTGAGGTGATCACCGATCCATCCATTGAGGCTTTTTTCCCGACTATGATATCCGTGCAGGCATCCTGCACATAAACCCTTTGGATGTCGGTCGTTTGAATTCCGGAGGACTTAAAAGCATCCAAACCCGCAAATAAAAGGATCACAAGTCCCAAAATCACAACAATTTTAAGGCCTTTCATCTCTAGCTCCCTCTTTATAAAAACGTTATATCATCGAGACGTTATAATTACCTGAATCGCAAACCGAGGTCAAACCGGCTTTGACATTTCGGGGCATTCGTCGATAATAAAAAACCAAAGGTCAATTTCAAAGTTCTGATAAAACGGACCTTGCCATAACCGAATAGTATCGGAAGCCTTATCGCCTCCAGGAGAGTGGTAACGATGAGAAAAATCAGCCGGAGGAAGTTCCTCAAGGATTGTTCATCTGCGACGGCGAGCTCCTTGCTGGTTGGATCCCCCATCTTGCGCCCGGACAGTTCCGGTCCTTCAGGCCCTTTTAGGCTCCCGCCCGGGGCTATTGCAATCGACCCTCGTCCTTTGTTCCCGCTTTCCCCCTATTTCTACATGCAGTTCATGGAACCTTTGGGAAACACGGACGGCTCGGTCGAAGCGTCCTGGGACTATGATATCGATGAGTGGCGGCCCGACCTCGTCGAGACGGTCAGCGGCCTGGCTCCTGATTGTATTCGCTGGGGAGGCGCCTTCATACGATACTACAAATGGCGCGAAGGCGTCGGCCCTCCGCTCAATCGTCCCCCCATGTACAATTATATTTGGGGCGGCAAGGAGACCAATCGTGTCGGGACGGCCGAGCTCGTTTCGTTTTGCCGGCGAGTCGGGGCCGAACCCCTCATCTGTTGCCGGCCTGGCGATCGCAGTCCTTGTCTCCGCCTTTGTTTTCGGGTTGGCCGCAATTGGTCCCGATTGCGCCTTTCGCGGGAATCAGGATGAGCCTTCCGCCTTCCCGAAGGGCTTTTTTATCTCCCCCGTGGAGCTGACGCTTAGGTTCCGCCACGAGCCGGGAGAGCGCCGCCTGAGCTTCAGCCGGTTTTCGGGATCTCCCCGGGCATGGAAAGAACAGGCCAAAGAAAAGCTGGTCGCCCTCCTGAAGGTCCAGCCTCAAGCTCCGGGTCAGGTCCGAGAGCTCCGACAGATAAGCTACCAGGGAATCATGATCAAAGCCCTGGTGATGATGATCGATGAGCATCTTTCTATCCCCGCCTATCTCCTCCTGCCCGGGTCCGGGGAAGCCCCGAAGAGCGCGGTCATGGCCATTCACGGCCATGGCCGGGCCGAACCTTGCGTCGGGGCTGAGGACGATTATCATCACCGCTTCGCCTTGGAACTAGCCAAGGCCGGTCATCTCGTGCTCTGCCCAGAACTCCGCGGTTTCGGAGCCCTCATGGACCTGGCGGACGGTCTCGAGATCGCTCGCCTGGATTACTGGATCGGCCGCTACAGCCAGTTCACTCTAGTCACCGACGGCTTCCTTACCGGCCATACGCTCATCGGTGAGACGGTCGAGGATCTCTTGCGCTGGGAAGCCTGGCTGGCAGAGAGCCGGGGGATAAAAGAGCTGGATGCGGCCGGTATCTCCTACGGCGGGGACCTCAGCCTCATCTATCCTGTTTTCAGTGAGCGGGTCCGGCGGATATTCGCCAGCGGCACCCTCGGTTCGTTCTCGGTCATCTTCCAGCGCTGCTATAACGCCCCCGCGCACTGCATCCCGGGAATCCTCGAGTGGCTGGACCGGAGCGACGTCGCCGGGCTGAACGCCCCGCGTCCTTTGGCCATCCATTACGGCGAGCTGGACACGCCGAGCCCGACCAACGCTTCGGCCTCTTACAACGAAACCGTGCCCAAGTCCATGGAGGAACTACGCGATATCTATGGAGTTTTTGGGGCCCGAGAAGCCGTGACCCTGATCGTGACGCCAGGAGCCCAGCACGAGATGGACATCAAGGCTTTGCTCGATTTCCTAAACGAGTGAAGCGGCCCTATATGGGGTTTGTATCACTGAAACGCGTGACATGACGCAATAAGACATGCGGTACGAGAGCAAAGCATAAGTTCCGAGAAGTTCCCTTGAGCTGGCCCTCCGTGAAGCCATGGGGATCAGTACTGGCGTGTGACCTTGATGTCCCGGTAATACTTCTTGAGGATCTCTTTGTAACTTGCTCCAGACTGGGCCATCCGGAAGGCGCCTACCTGGCAGAGACCGACGCCATGTCCCCATCCTCTTCCTGAGAACAGGAAATGAGTCACCCGGCCCCCTTCGTCGAATTCCCTGTCCATCGTGAAGAGGATATCGCGCAACCCCAGGACCCAGCGGATCTTGAGGCCTTTGACGATTACCTGGCTCTCGGTCCCGATGATCTGAAGCTCCGTGACCCGCCGCGACTTGCCCCGCGCCTGGACGATGATGTCCTGGAGCTCTCCGATTGGGTAATATTCGTTGATCCTCTTCTCCAGTTCCTGGCAAGTCTGCCGGACCTGCCAGCGGTGATACGGCGAACCCCGGTCCAGCGTCGCGGAGACGGCCGGATAAGAGACCTCCAGAAAACGGATCTCGCCCCCCGCCTCGATCCAGCGGACATCCTCGCCGCCGAGGAGATAAAGTCTTGCGGCAGGAGAGGTCTCGCCGTCTTGGGTGCGGAAAAGAAAGACGTCCGGCGATAAGGGGATGATCCGGCTCTCGCCGTCCACTTCCACCTCCATCTCTCGCTTCTTGGTCAGGCTGCGGAACCGACCTTTTTCCCGCGGGTCGAAATAGCTGCGGATAGCCTTGCTCAGGATGTAAACCATTTCACCCCGCGTGGCCGCCCGGGTTTCATCCACCATCTCGGGCGATGAGACAAAAATGCCGCTGTGGATGAGGTAAGCCAGGCTGCCCCTGGCCTCGGCGCCGACCGGCGGGAAATCCCGGAGGACGAATTCGACCTCGCTCGGAAGCATCAAGTTGTTGACCCTGTCTTCCCACTGAAAAGAGGTGACGATCAGCCGGGCGAGGTTCGGGAAATTCAGGATGGTTTCTTCAGGAAAGGATATCTCGCGGGGCTTGCCGACCAAGGCGAGCGCCCGGTCGATCCAGAGAGAGGCTTCTTCGGACCTCACCGGCTCCCGGTAGAAAGAGGGGTTGGTTTCGCGCGGGATGACTCCTCGGCCGATCAGCATGGCCGCCTCGCGCTCGATCGCTCGCCCGTTCATCCAGAGGGACAGCAGCGGCCGGGCTTCGAGAATCCATTCTTTTTGCTTTTCGTAGGTGCATTCGGTGCTCTTGAGATACGGCTGGGGTAGGCCCTCGAAGACATTTTCGACGTCCTCGGTCATCCCGCCGCAGGTGCTGGTATAGAGGGCGTTGATAAGCCGACCCTTGTAGACGGCCACTTCCCCTTTGGTTTCATCCACGGCCCGGCTGCTCTCGACGTGTTCGGCGCTCAGGCCGCCGTAAACCTGGCATTTCGGGGTGTCGCAAAGGTCGAATCCCAGGTTCCGATTTTGCCCCATGTTCTTGATAGCGTAAGTGCGGGCGGCGACCGCCTGGGCCTTGAGCGCCTCGAAGGAATTGAACTGGTCCGGCGACATCTCCTCCGGGACGACGCCCTTGAGGTAGTTCTCCAGGTTCAGGATGTTCACGAGAACGAGTCCTTTGGGGCTGGCGCGCAAAACGAAGATTCCCCTGTATTGAGACCCGTTATAAGAGAGATAGCTTTGCTGGTCCAAAGGTATGAAATAGATAACCGTCTCTTTGTCCAGGGTTTTGAGCTCGTCGCCGACCAGGACCCAGACAGGATGGGATTGCTCCTCGGTGACTTCCTCCTTCAGGATCCAGGCTTCGTTGATGCCCAGCCGGTTCAGCTCCTTGATAAAACCAAGGGCCTCGCTACGAGTGAGGAAATCCCCCACCCGGACCTGGAAGAGCGTGTCTGTCCCGGCTTCATGCTCGGAAACGACAGAAACCTTCCGGCTGACATCCGGGCGGAGCCGGGCGGCCAGCCTTTCGGCCTCTACCCTTTTGGCCGTCTGAGCGACCTGAAGGACGAATTTCTCGGTGAGCTTCTCTCTGTAACCTTTGACATTGATCTCGTCGACATCCCGGGCCAGGAGCCGGTAATCGGCACCGACTTCATAGACCTTCATGCCGGAAGAGGCCCGGATCATGATCTTCTCGAGGTTAACGCCCAGCCCGATCTTAATGACCGGGTTCTTGATCAAAAAGC
>JBAQGA010000002.1:0-48266 GCA_049287565.1 Candidatus Aminicenantales bacterium | reverse complement strand
GCCGGGGTCCCCTGGTTAAGGACACGTTGCGTATCGATGCCGCCCATAAAGGCGACCTTGCCGCCGAATTCACGAGCCAGTTTCTCAGCTTCCATGTTCTGCGCCCTGGCCTGAAGCGGATGGAGGCAGTCGACGCCGGCCTCGATCAGTCGCCCGATAACCCTATAGATCGACCCGCAGGAGTGGAGGACGACCTGATATCCATAGCGGTGGCCTTGGTCGGTGAACCTCCGGAACCAGGGCAGGACGAACTCGTCGAAGCGGGCGGGGCTGAGAAGAAGATCGATCTGGGTGCCGAAGTCGTTCCCGAAAAAGAAACCGTCCACAAGGTCTCCGGCCGCGGCGAAAAACCTCTCGTTGGCTTCAAGATAAAAGGTGCAGACGCGGGCGGTGATCGCCTGGACGACTTCGGGGTGGGTCAACATCTTCACCATATAGTTTTCCATGCCCATGAGGTCCATGATGTCATGGAAGAAGGGGCACCAGAACCCGCTCGCCCGGTACACGTCCCCGGCTTCGCCAAGCCGGGAGATCGTTTCCTCGAAATGGAGCCGGTCGAGATCGGGCCAGTCGAACTCGTCGACGTCGGCGACGGTCTCGGCATCTCCCAGCTTGCGCCTCAGGTCCTCTTCGGATGCTGTCCCGAAGTAACGGTGGAGGATGGGCCAGGTGTCGGGATGAGGGTTGCCCAGCCAGAACCCGAAGCGCGGGGCCGGCCGGCGGCTGATGAGGGAGCGGATGAGCTCACGGCTGTGCATCTTTTTTCCCCATTACTTCCCGGACCTCAGAATAAGCTTCGTCTTCATTCCTCCTGTCATCGCTGAATCATTTTTAAGAAAGACTCCCGGCAATCTTAATAACCAGGGGAAAATAACGGTCGCCGGTGCCCATGTCCCAGGTCGCGCCGGCCGAGGTCTGTTTCAGCGCCGTCAAAACGGCCTTCGCCTTCATCAGATCTCCCTGGAACAGCGACGCGGCCCAGGCATAGACGGGATCCTCCTCCCCGCGGGCGGTCCGCCATTCGTTAAAAAGCCGGAGCGCTTGGTCTTCCCGTCCGCATTTTTTGAAAGCGATGGCGCCGACCAATCGCATCGCATCCCGTCTCCCGGCGAATTCCTCGGCAACGGCGCAGACCGCTTTGTAAAACCTCTCCGCTTTCTTTCGCTCCCCCGCTTTTTCGGCGGCGGCGGCAGCCAGGAAATTCTCCAGACGCTCGTCAACATCAAACGGCTTCCCCACACCGAGGTTCTCGGGCCACAGCCGGGCTTTGCCGACCCACTCCGCTGTTTTGCGCCCGTTCCCTTTCCGGAGTGATTCCGCTGCCAAAAAGAGGCAGGCCAGCCGGTAAAGGTCATGGCCCTCCCACGCTCCTTCATAGGGAAGGATTGTTGTCTTCCCGAGCACTTGGAGGCATTCCTTATGCTTCCCGTTATAAAGCAGCGCCTTGGCATAATCCATAGCCAGGGCGGGCTTGTCCGGCTGCTTCTTATAAACGGCTCCGGCGCTCTTTAAAGCCTGATCAAAGTCCCCCCGTTTCTCATAAAACTCCGTCTGGGCGCGCCAGGCTCTCCAATTGCTTCCATCCAGGGCGAGGGCTTTCTCGATATCGGCCAGGACGAGGCCGCGGTCCGGCCATTCGCTCCGAAGTCTGGCCCGGGTGAGATAGAACGGCACCCAATCGGGCGATGCCTCCAACCGCTCAAACAGTTCCTTCGCTTCTTGAGTCTTCCCGGTACTCCACAGCAGGAGGCCGAGATAATAGGATGTCTTCCAGCCCGAATCCTCGGCCGCCGCCCAGCGGAGCACGGGGATGGTCTCCCGCCGGTGGGGAAAGACGAAAGCGGGCGATGCGGCCGTGGCTCGATCGAGATACATCCGGCTTCTCACCGGATCGTCTTGTCTATGCATATAAGCCAGCCAATAGTCCACCATGGGATGGGACGGCGACATCTCCAGAACCTGGATCGCTTCCGTCGTCAAGCCCAGGTGGAAATAGAACATGGCCAGCTCGAGACAGGTCTCTTGAGGGAGCTCGCCGCGGACGAGCGAAGTGAAGGCGCCCCGATTGGTCTCGCCCGGCTCCAGAAGATAGCGTTCGAAGCGGGCGAAATGGCTGAGCGGGTCGATCCTTGCGATCTCGTCGAGCGCCATCGCTGCCGCTCCGTCTTTTTTTTGCCGGCAAAGGATCGCCTGGACCTGGCGCGCGTTCAGGTTGTTGGCGTTAAAATCCAGCGAGCGGGCGGCGTATTCGGCGGACCTTTCCCAGAGCCTCTCCACAATGGCTATTTCCGCGAGCTGTTCATAAGCGGCCGAGCGGAACTCCAGGGAGCGGGCGGCCCAGCCGAACCCGTCCTTGGCGTCGGCCAGGTTGCCGAGCCAACGGTTGATGACGCCGTAAATGAAGTTTGCTCCAGGATCGTAAGCGTCGACGGCCAGCGCATCTCTGGCGTAATCCAGAGCCTTGAGATACTCGGCGCGTTTGTAAAGGATCTCGGCGACCCGGGTCATAGCCCGGACATGGCCCGGCTCTTTTTCGAGACAGGCCAGAAGTTTGGCCAGGGCTTCGTCGTAGCTCCGCTGTTTGGAGAGTTCCTCGCCGGCGACGTAGAGGCCTTCGGCCGAACTCCAATCGAAATTCTCGGGCGAAACGACGGGCCGGCCCAGCCTGTTCATCTCCTTGTCGAGGCTCGTCCACCGAAGCTTCTCCTCGCCCAGGGTCACTCTGATCTCACCTTTTTTCTCTCCGACAGCGAACGTCCGGACGAATGTCTCCATGGGCTGGAGAGCCAGACGTTCGGCGAAGACCGTCTCGCCGGCCAGGGTGACCACGAGTTCGTCGTCGACGGGCCGGAGCGGACAGACCCCAACTTTGAGCGTTTCGTTATCGCGTTCCACGTTAAGCGCCGCGTCCGGAGAAGCGGCCACCAGCCCGCCGATGTCCTTCACCGGGAACCAGATCTCCCGCCAGCGCATCACCGACTGGGGAGGGAAATGCATGTGCTTGAATGGTGTCAGGCTGCTGTCGCTTCCCGCCTGGTTGTAGAGAAGGCCCGTCTGCGGCTCGACGTACTGCACCTTGGGGGGATCGGTCAGCAGGTCCCTCCAGATTTCGCCGT
Organism: Candidatus Aminicenantales bacterium; assembly: GCA_049287565.1. Classification (GTDB taxonomy): domain Bacteria; phylum Acidobacteriota; class Aminicenantia; order Aminicenantales; family UBA8522; genus UBA8522. Next base: position 45,150 of record JBAQGA010000002.1, on the reverse strand, counting down.
CTCGGGCCAGCGACCAGAGCCAGAGTTTCATCCCGGGCTTGTCGTCGTAGAGCGCCCAGTGGCCGTAGCCGAACTTGGATTGCTCGTAGTAGCCAGCGAAGAATTCATTGTATTCGCCGAGGATGTGGTAGGACTTGCTGCCGCCGAAGTCGTTGTTCCGGTAAGGGGAGACATCGCGCCCGTTCTCGTCGACCGGCCAGGGGTGGACATCGCCGCCGTGGCCGATATGGTGCGTGCCGGGGTAGAAGAATTTCAGGCCGTCGCCCGCATCCTGGGCTGAGGTCAGCCAGTTGTAAAGCGAGTCATGGAGTACGGTGGGATTGTACCAGAAGCACTCGGTCTCGAAATAAGCGGCGTCCTTGGGAAGGCGCACGTTGACCCTCCAGACCGTGCGGCTCGGGAGGTCGATGGCACCGACAATACAACTCACACTTCCGTCGCCGTTCTCCTGGATGAGATAATCCACCGGAGTAGCGGTGGTTGGGGCATGGCCGATGATCCCGAAGTTGAGCTCGATTCCGCCCGAGGTCCAGGGCCCGCGCATGGCGATTTCCCGGAACTTGACGACCGGGTTCCAGTAAAGGAATTCCCGGCCGGTCGATTTTTCAACGGCTCCCCAGACTTTGCCGCCGATCTCCGGAGCCACGAGGACCTTGACGTAGGGATTTTCGAGCGTGACCGTCTTCCAGTCTTGAGGATGGCCGTCAAGGCTATACCCGTCGAAGCGGAAATAGGGATAGATCGGTCCGATCAGGGGCATGGGATCTGGGTCGGAAAACGGATAGGTCTTGAAGATCGTCTTCTCTTCCTTGACCGTGGCCTCCTGTCCGGAAACCGAAAGCAAACCGGCCAGGATAAAAAGAAGGATGGGATGGACCGGCCTGAACCTCATCTTCACCTCCGCCCGGTGGCGTTTTTGGATGTTCAGTATATACCGTCCGCATTGCCGCAGCCAAGAAGAATGTGGCCTGACAATCTCGGTATTCTTGACAGATGCGGCCTGATGCAATATTCTTATTGGGCTGTCGCCCTTTGCCGCGACAAACCGTTTGAGAATTATGCGGCGATAGGGGGCTTTCGAGGAAGGCCGGATAGAAAAATGGACCACTCATTGACGAGCGCGGAACGCGCCCGATTACGGCGCCGGGAGGCGGAGCTTCTGCAGAAAATCGACCGATTGAGGAAGGCGATGGACGAGACTAGGGAACTCAACACGCTGGCCTTCAAGGCCAAGCTGCTCAAGGAAGCCCAAGAAGAACTCCGCAGGGTCCAGGAAAAACTGAGCGGCACTCGGGAAAATCCGGACTAACTGCTGCCGCTCCTCTCGGGAATCCTTTTTCTCCTTAGCTCGACGCGCCGTCAAGAGGTGTAGACGAGCTGAACCAGGACGCGCCCGACATCATCCAGACTGTCCGGGCTGCACTTGTCGGGCGTATCCCGGCTCGTATGCCAGTGGGGGTAATCCAGGTCGATGAGATCGATCGCCGGAATTCCCAGCCGCAGGAAGGGGATATGATCATCCATGACCGCGGGGCCTCTTTCGGGAAGGAATGACTTTATCTTCAAGGCCGCGGCGATCCCCCAGACCTTCTCCATGACCGCGGGGCCGCGTTCGAGGCTATAGGCTTCCCGGGTAATGGCCAGGTCCCGGTCACCGATCATATCCAGCAGGATAACGGCCTTGGGGTAATCCTCCTTCGCAAGATGCCCGGCGAAATACTGGGATCCCCGCGCCCAACTCCAGGTGTTTCCCGAGTCGCCGGCGTCTTCCCCGTCGAATAAGACAAGGTCGATCCCCACGGGAGGCGGATGCGCCTGGAAGATTCGGGCCATTTCCAGGAGAACGGCGACTCCGGAGGCGCCGTCGTTGGCGCCGAGGACGGGCGTGGAATGGAACTTGGGATCGCTGTCCTCGTCCGCCCAGGGACGCGAGTCCCAGTGGGCGCAGAGAAGGATCCGCCCGGTAAGTTCGGGCCGGAATTTCGCGATGATATTGAAGGCATCGACGGTGCGGGGCGGCCGCCCATAGCTTAAACGGAAAGGCTGCATCTCGGCATTGTCAGAGTATCCCGACAGCGTTTTCAGCAGGTAATCCCGGCAGCGGAGATGAGCGTCGGAACCCGGCACCCGGGGACCGAAAGCGCACTGGGCTTCCAGACGGGCAAACGCCGCCCCCTTGTCGAAGACGGGGACGGTTTCTGCGGGAGAAATGGCTGCGCGCAACAGGACCAGTGGTACTATTATAAGAAGAATCCACTGTGCGGGGTGCCTGCCGGGCTGTCCCCTGAGGATCTTCGCTTGCCACATCCTCAGGCTCATGTCTATCTTTCCTATATACTTTTATATCACATCCTGGGGAGATCCCGCTATGGTCCCCCTTCTTTTGGACGCTCCAAAATTTCTTGATTCAGAACCATCCTTCTGGCCCGCCTGCAACATCAACGGCAAGTGGGGCCCGTTTAAATGGAACGCCATCACGGCCGAGATCCAATAAAGCGCTTGAACACATTCTGAGCGCCGGCGCGCTCAGGTCTCGGAAATCAGGCCGGCTTCGCGCCAGACGCCCGTCCTCTCGATGCGCAGCGTCTTGATTTCGAAAGGCCTGAATTCGAGGCTGATCAGCCGAAGGGGGTGTCTCAAGGTTAAGCGCGCGTCCGTTGGCAGTCCGGCCGTTTCATGAAGCCGGAGGACCAGAGCTTTGGCGTCCCAGGACCTCTTGCAGGCGGTCAGGCGGATATTCTGAGGGCTTAAGGTGAGCAGCGAGGTTTCTCGTTCATCCGAGAGTTTTTCCAGTCCACCCTGATTTGCTCTGGACCTTTGTTCCATTTCTATTTCGCTGCCGGCTCCCCCTCCTATCATACCGAACGGCAGGTGGGCTAAAGCGAAGGGCGGAGAAGCCAGCCAATCGGCCAAGGTGGAGGCCGACCGGCGGACCTTCTTGGCATCGCCGGCCGTGACCAGAAACCGCACCTGATGGAGGCCCTGGTCCATAAATTTCCGGGCCGGAGATTCGGCCAGTTTGAAGCCGCGTTCGTGGCAGTAGGCCGCGCTCCGGAGGACGGAGAGGCGCAATTCTCCGTTCTTGAAATCGAGGCCGTGCGGACCGCAACCGATGACCGCCAGGGCTGTCCGAGACACTTTATCGGCACCCTCGACCAGCGCCCAACGGCCGAAGACGTGTTCTTGGCCGTCGGCGGGGCGGCGGATAGCTCCACCCGGAATCTCGCAGAGAAGCACACCCCGGCGAAAAACGGTCGGCACGGCCAGTTTGAGCATCTTCCGCTCTTCCTGCCAGTGGATGCGCAGCCGGAACTCGATGACCGGCCAGGATCGATAGCCGATCGTGTGGAGGACGATCCGGCTCCTTTTGTAGGCCAGGACGGACTCCGTAATGGTCCGGACCGGCCCTTTTTCGATGACCTTTAAACTGCCCGGCTGGAGACGGAATCGACCGGCGACGGCGCGATACGACCGGCATCCGGTCCCCCAGGAATCGCCCTCATCCTTGATGACGAGCGGCTCGAGCAGAGGACCGCTGAGAAGCTGCCCTGAGTTTCGCGTGCGGAGAGAGGTGATGAGTCCCCTCCGGCGATCGATTTTGCAATTTAGATCGGGACCAACGAGAGAAGCCTTTCGCGGTTTTCTCTTCCCCGGATAGGCCTTGACCTCGAAATGGGCGGCGCCGAGGCCCGGAAGCTCGGCCATGAAGCAACGCCTTTTCCGCCAGTTGAAAGGGAGCAGCGATTCGGGTTGTTCCTCTTGAGACGGGATTTCACGGCCGTCCCGCTCGAGGACCCGCAGGAACTGTTTTCCCTTCCAGAGAGGCCGGTAATCGGCCATAAATTCCACTTCGACCGGAACCCGGGTCAGAGAAGGATTCGTGTTCAGCACGGTAATGGGTAAAGACACACCCGGACGTGCCGGAAGCAGACGATTGAACGCGGCCGCCGCGCCCAATCGCAGCAGCCTCACTGTCCCCAGAGTTTTGCCGTAGAAGTCAAGGGCATCCTTTTCCGCCGGCTCGGTGCAGGAGCCGGTCAAAATATCATGAAAATCATTGAAGAGATGATCCCGCCAGGCATCGCTCAGGATGTCATGCGGATAATCTTCACGCGTCATCCACCAGGACGCCGCCCGCAGCGTTTCGGTCTGGACGAGCGTTCCCAGGCTCTCTTCCGCTTTCCTCTTGACCCGGGCCAGAGAGGTATAGCACCCGGCAAAAGTCCGCTGCAGGTCTCCCTCAACGACCGGGGCCTTTCGGCCCACCTTTTTCAGCGCCTCATAGAGGCGGTCCGGCGTACTTTGCAGGACCTCGACCCCCTTCTCCCCCGCCGCGAAGGCGGCGATCCTCTCGAGGTCCAGCCGCGTCGCCCCGCCGCCGTGATTTCCAAGCCCCCAGAATACCGGTACGTCGCGGTCAAGCGCCAGGGCCAGCGTGGCCGCCTCCCGCAATCTTTCTTCGATATTATCGCGCTCGGTATGATAGAGACCGACGGCGATGCGCAGCGCCAGGACCTCCGACCCGTCGACGCCGCGCCAGCGGTAAAGGTCGGCCGGAAGGTCAAGCTCTTCCTTCTGCGGCCTCATGTGGATGTACATCCTGTATCCGGCGAGTTTCAGGACCTGGGGCAGCCCGCCGCTGTGGCCGAAGGAATCGAAGTTATAAGCGACTCGCGGCCGGACCCGGAATTTTTTCCAGAAGTATCTTCTCCCTTCGGCGATCTGGCGGATGAGCGATTCCAGCCCCGGCATATTGACGTCGGGCTGGAGATACCAGCCGCCGCTCGTCGACCAGCGGCCTTCCTCGACCAGACTCCGGATCTCGGCGAAAAGCGCCGGGTCATATTTCTCGACGCAGCGGTAGAGCACCGCCTCGTTGTGGTTGAAGATGAACTCTTTGTGCTCGCGGAGAAAGGTCGCGGCGTTCCGGAAAGTGGCCAGCGCCTCGGCGGCGCCCTCTTCCCAGCGCCACTGCCAAACGGGGTCGAGGTGGGCGCTGCAGATGAGATGAAGGCGCGGCCGGGACATGGTTAAAGCTCGTCCTTCGCCGGCAGCGTCTTATACCAGGTGAAATAGAGGATGAGGGCCAGTCCGAAAACAAGCCCCACCGCGATCAGGAAACTCGGCCAGCGCCGCAAAAAGAAATAAAAGACAAACAGGGCGATCGCGAACTGGAAGACCGCGCTTAAAAGCCCGTTGAGCGCGTCCATGGCCGGCATCCTGTCGCCGGCCGGGACGAGACCGCGGCGGACCGCTTCCCGCCTCACCGGACCCCACACGCCCCACGGCCGCACCCGGCTGTAAAATCTCACCAGGACTTCCATGTCGGCCGGCTTGGTCAGAGCGGCGGAGACAAGCGTCGTCATGAAACAGAGCCCCACATCTACGGCCAGCGATGCGTACGCCGGAAGATGCGGCAAGGCGACCACCCGTGATAGGACGAGCACGACCGAAACCGCCATGCTCCAGACAAAGGCCTTGGCGCTGAACCGCCAGTAGTGCCAGCGCAAGGTCGCCGGCACCAGGATAACTGTGACCCAGACGAAGACCATCGTCTCCCAGGCGGTGACGATGTGGGTGAAGGACAGGCTGAAGGCGAACCCGATGAGCAGGGCGACGACCGAAGCGAGCTGTCCGAGCCGGACGAGCTGCTTCTGGGTGAACGGCCGCCGCACATAGCGCTTGATGAAGTCGTTGGTCACAACCGAGCTGGTGACGTTGACCATGGCGCTGATCGTGGACATGAGCGCTGCCAGGAGGACGGCCATGAACAGCCCCCGCATCCCCAGCGGCAGCTTCTTGAGGACGAGCGGCATGATCTTTTCGGCGTCGAAACCGGCCTCGGCGCCCAAGTACAAGATTCCTAGGACCATGAAGGCGCAGCCGATGACCCAGCGCAGCGTGTAGCCCACCGTCCACAGGCCGCCGGCGAGAGAGGCGTCGCGCGGCGAACGCGTGGTCAGGAAGAACTGGAAATCCCAGACGTTCGGACCGGCCAGCACGCGGAAGATCAGCCAGTAGAACCCGGCCATGAGGATCGGGCCGAAGGGAAAAAAATGCTGGTAGCTCGGCGCCGTCGTCTCCAGGAAGGAGGGCCAGAGATGCCAGGTTGGAGCGAGCGAACTCCAGGCCGCCTCCTTCTGAGACAGGAAGGCGTCCGGCGGGCCGTTGCGGAAGACCATGACCGTCAGCACGACCGCGCCGAGGGCGATGAGCAGCGTCTGGAAGATGTCGGTCAGGATGACGCCGAAGAACCCGCCCAGGATGACATACACTCCGACAACAGCGAAGACGATCAGGGTCGACTCCCACCGGTTGAAGGGCAGGAACTCCTCGGCGAATTTTCCCGTGCCGACGGCGATGAACATCAGGTTGAAGATCATCAGGACGAGGAGGAAGACGGCCGCCGATACCCGGGCGGCCTCGGCATCGCGGGTCGCCCCGAAGCGGGTTTCGTTCCACTCGGCGAAGGTCATGACCCCGGAGCGCCGGATGTACTTGGCCTGGAAGGCCATGTAGAAACAGATGATGAACCAGCCCCAATAGATGTGCGTCGCCCAAACGGACTTGAGGCCGAGGTAAAAAAGCGCCCCGACCATCGACATCGTCCCGCCGATGTCGATATAGCTCGAGCAGCCGGCCAGCCCCAGCATCCACCAGGGAACGTTGCGGTCGGCCAGGAAGTAGGAATCGAGCTTCCGGGTGGCCCGGTTCTTGATGATGAACCCAACCATAGCCATGAGAAAGAGATACACAATGATGATGGCCAGGTCGACGGGATGGAGGCTCAAAATGGTCCTCTCTCCAGGCCGTGTATTTTATCAAAGAAGCCGGCCGTTTCTCAACGCGAACAGCTCCATATTAACAAGTGGGCCGAAACATGCTAAAATAAACCTGCCAAAAGGAAGAATATGATGCCACGCAAAAAAAATAGAAACATGAAGAACCTCTTGTTCTGGATATGCGCCGGGGTGATCATCATCACGGTCATGAGCCTCCTCCAGTCGCCCAGCCTCACCAAGAGAGAGGTGAACTTCAGCCAGTTCATGAGCGACGTCGAGGCCAACCGGGTGGAAGAGGTGACTATCACGGGGAGCCAGATCAAGGGCAAATACAGGGACACCGGAGAAACCTTCAAGAGCGTCACCCCCACCCAGTATGATGACCTGGTCAAGATCCTGCGGGAGCATCAGGTCGCCATCACCGTCCGCGATGTCAACCGGAACTCCTGGTTCTCCTACCTCTTCACCTGGTTTCCGATCATCCTGCTCATCTTCTTCTGGGTGTTCTTCATGAGACAAATGCAGGCCGGCGGCAACAAGGCCCTGTCCTTCGGCAAGAGCCGGGCCAAGCTGTTCTCCGGGACCCAGAAAAAGGCCACCTTCAAGGATGTGGCCGGAGTCGAAGAGGCCAAGGAAGAACTCAAGGAGATCATCGACTTCCTGAAGGATCCCCAGCGCTTCCAGAAGCTCGGCGGGCGCATTCCCAAGGGTGTCCTGCTCGTCGGCGCTCCGGGAACGGGGAAGACCCTGCTCGCCCGGGCCGTGGCCGGTGAGGCTGATGTCCCCTTCTTCTCCATCAGCGGCTCCGATTTCGTCGAGATGTTCGTCGGCGTCGGCGCTTCCCGGGTCCGCGACCTCTTCGACCAGGGCAAGAAACACGCCCCCTGCTTGATCTTTATCGACGAGATCGATGCCGTCGGGCGGCAGAGAGGCGCCGGATTGGGAGGCGGCCACGACGAGCGCGAACAAACTCTCAACCAACTCCTCGTCGAGATGGACGGTTTCGACTCCAACGAAGGCATTATCCTCATCGCCGCCACCAACCGGCCCGATATCCTCGACAGCGCCCTGTTGCGGCCGGGCCGTTTCGACCGCCGCATCGTCGTCAACATGCCTGATGTTAAGGGCCGTGAAGAGATCCTCCGGGTCCATGTGCGCAAGATTCCCCTCGATCAGGATGTGGAACTCAAAGTGCTGGCCCGTTCGACTCCCGGGTTCTGCGGCGCCGACCTGGCCAACCTGGTCAATGAGGCCGCCCTGCTGGCGGCGCGCTATGATCAGGCCAGCGTCACCATGAAGGACATGGAATCGGCCAAGGACAAGGTGCTCATGGGAGTCGAGCGCAAGAGCATGATCATCTCCGAGGAGGAAAAGAGAAGCACGGCCTACCACGAAGCCGGCCATGCCTTGGTCGCCCAGCTCATTCCCCAGGCCGACCCCATCCACAAGGTCACCATCATCCCGCGCGGACTGGCCCTCGGCCTCACCCAGCAGCTCCCCCTCGACGACCGCTATACCTACAGCAAGGATTACCTCGAAGCCCAGCTTTCCGTGCTGCTCTCCGGCCGGGTGGCCGAGATCCTTCTCCTCGACCAGACCACCACCGGGGCGGCCAACGACTTCGAGAAGGCCACCGAGATCGCCCGCAAGATGGTCTGCCAGTGGGGTATGTCCGGCCTCGGTCCGGTCAGTTTCGGCGAGCGCGACGATCTCATCTTCCTAGGCCGCGATCTGGCCATGAACAAGAACTTCAGCGAGCGCACCTCCGAACTCATCGACGAAGAGGTCAAGAAGATCATCACGAAGTGCTTTGACCGTTCGAAGGAGCTGCTGGAGCACAACCGGGACAAGCTCGTCGAGATCGCCAAGGCGCTGCTCGAGAAGGAAGTCCTGGACTCGGACGAGATCGAGAAGATCTCCGGCGTCAAGAAAGCGTCCCGGGCGGAAGAAGAGCCGGAGAGCAAGAAGTCGACTCCCCCGGCAGTGCCGGTTGAAGGCAAAAAAGAGGAAGCTGGAGAGACCCCGGCGGCCAAGCCGCCGGGCAAACCGGACCTGGTGAAAGCGTAAGCGTTGGGAGAGACACACCGATTTCGAGCCAGAGGCAAGGCCTTCGACCTTGGTCCCAGAACCTGGCTCATCGGTGTCGTCAACGTCACTCCGGATTCTTTTTTCAACGGGGGACTGTATTTCGAGCCGGCCCGGGCCATCGAACGCGCCCTGGCCCTGGCCGCAGAGGGCGCGGACATCATCGATATCGGCGGCGAAAGCTCCCGGCCTGGTTCCTCCCCCATCCCGGCGAAGGAAGAAAAAAAAAGAATCCTGCCTGTTATTGAGGTCCTCAAGCAAAAGAAAGATAGCCTGATCTCGGTCGATACGAGCAAGGCCGAAGTCGCCGAGTCGGCCCTGGCCGCAGGGGCCGACATCATCAACGATATCAGCGCCGGTCGTTTCGACCCCCGGATGCTGCCTCTCGCCGCCAGGAGCGGAGCCGGGCTCATCCTGATGCACATGAAAGGCACCCCCCGGACGATGCAGATTGCTCCCCACTATGACGATGTGATCGGCGAGGTCAAGGCATTCCTCAAAGACCGGCTGGAGGCGGCGGAATCCTGCGGCGTCCCCCGTGAGAACATCATCCTCGACCCGGGAATCGGGTTCGGGAAAACGCTCGAACACAACCTCGTTCTTCTCAACAACCTCGGCTCGCTTGCCGACCTGGGACGGCCGTTGCTCATCGGCGTCTCCCGCAAGTCGTTCATCGGGAAGGTCCTGAAGCTTGAGGCCCCGGACAGGCTCGAGGGCACGATTGCGGCTTCGATCGTCAGCATCCTGCACGGCGCGTCTCTCCTGCGGGTCCACGATATTCTGCCGGTGAAGCGGGCTATCGCCGTCGCCGAGGCCATTCTGGCTCAGGCAGCGGCCAGGCCTTCGGCGGAGGGAAGAGGCAAACCCTATGTTCACTGATATCCTCAGCGCCCTAGCCCACATCACCCTGGCGGATGTCCTGGACATCCTCCTGGTCTCTTTCATCCTCTACTCTTTCTTCCGCCTGATCAAGGACACACGGGCTTACCAGATGGCCATCGGCATCGGCATCATCGGGCTCTTCTACCTGATCACCCAGTGGGCCAAGCTCATCGTCTCCCACCGCCTGATCAAGAGCTTCACCACTTATTTCATCATCGCCATCATCGTCCTTTTCCAGGGGGAGATCCGGCGGTTGCTGACCGGGCTCGGCTCGCGGACCTTCCGTCGGCCGTTCTCTCTCCGGTCATTGGAGGAGAAACTCGAGGACCTTTTCCTGGCGGTGGAATATCTGTCACAAAAGAAGATCGGAGCCCTGATCGCCGTGGAAAAAGACATCTCGCTCAAGGTCTATGCCGACCGGGGCACGCGGCTGGACGCCCTGATCTCCAAAGACCTTCTCGTGAACATCTTCTTCCCCCGCTCCCCTCTCCATGACGGCGCCGTTATCCTCCAGGGGAACAAGATCCTGTCCGCCGGCTGCCTGCTGCCGCTCCCGGCATCGCACAGCCTGGGAGAGGAATTCCTGGCCCGAACCCGCCACCTCGCGGCCCTGGGCCTCTCCCAGGAGACGGACGCGGCCGTCATCGTGGTCTCCGAAGAGACGGGGGGCATTTCACTGGCAACCAAGGGCCACTTGGCCAAAGTCCAGGACAAAGAGCAACTGAAGGAGGCGCTGCTGCGCTATCTGGGCTAGACATGATCAAGATCATCCGCAACTTCTTCCTCCGCAACTGGGAGATCAAACTTCTCTCTCTCCTCATCGCCTTTTTTGTCTGGCTCTCCCTCATCCCCGAAGAAAAGACCTTCTCGGAGAAAACGCTGACCATCCCCCTGGAAACGCACAACATCCCGGCCGATATGGAGCTGGTCGAGAAACCCAACTCGACCGTAGACGTCACCATCCGTGCTCCCAACCGAATGATCGACGAGATCGGCGCCGCCAACGTCTTCGCCAAGCTCAACCTCAGCCGGGCCTCCATTCTTCAACAGGAATATCCCCTCAACGAGACGATGATCAGCATCCCGACGGGGGCCGAGGTGGTCCGGATATCCCCCGCCATGGTCCGCCTCAAGCTCGAGCGGACCAGGGAAGTCTCTCTCGATATCGTGCCCAACATCATCGGCCAAGCCAAGGAAGGTTACGGCATCGCCAAGATCGAGGTCTCGCCGCCTCGGGTGCTGGTCAAGGGGCCGGAGAGCAAGTTCGGGGAAAAAGACAGGGTCTCGACGAGCCCGGTGGACATTTCGGAATTGACCTCATCCACCGATGTCGAGGCCGACCTCATCCTTCCCAAACCCGAACTGCGCCTGGCTTCACCGCGGGCCAAAGTCCGAATCCGGATCTTCATGGAGGAGATCAACCCGGCGGAAAAGCCCGCCCCCAAGAAAAAGAAATGAAGACGCTTTTCGGAACGGACGGCATCAGAGCCGTCGCCGGCCAATACCCTCTGGATGATTCCACCATCCGTGTCCTCGGCCGGGCGCTCGTCGGGCTCCTCGAGGAAGAAGGCCTGGAGCCGCGTGTCTTGATCGGCCGGGACACCCGGGAATCCGGATCCTGGATCGAAACGGCGCTGGCCTCCGGGATCGGGTCCGGCCGCGGAGAAGCCGTCTCGGCTGGCGTCGTCCCCACTTCCGCCGTGTCGTTCCTGACCCGGAAACACCGTTTCTCGGCCGGGATCGTCATCTCGGCCTCGCATAATCCTTTTCAGGACAACGGGATCAAAATCTTCTCTTCGCAGGGTATCAAGATCTCGGACCCGTGGGAGCTGCGATTGGAGAAGACCGTCCTGGAAAGAAGAGAGAAAGCGGCTTCCGCGATCCCGGACAAACCGTTCCATCCCCGGCCCGACCTTATCGATGAATACGAAGATTTCCTCATGGAGCGGCTGCGGCATTCCCATGTTCCCGAAGAGCTGACGGTCGTCCTGGATTGCTCCAACGGGGCCAGCTCGGTCATCGCCCCAACGGTTTTTTTCAGGCTGGGCTTCAGGGTCATCCCCATCTTCAATCTTCCCGACGGGCGAAATATCAACCGCCGCTGCGGCTCTCTCCACCCTCACAACCTGGCCCGTCATGTCGTCGCCTCCCGGGCCGATGTGGGAATCGCCTTCGACGGAGACGCCGACCGGGCGCTCTGGGTGGACGAAACCGGAAAGATTCTAAGCGGCGACCACACGCTGTTCGTGCAGGCGCGCCATATGTTGGAAGGGCGGCAGCTCAAGGCGAACACGGTTGTGGCCACCACGATGAGCAATATGGGGCTGGAGAAAGGACTCCGGGAGATGGGCGTCGAGCTCGTCCGGACCCGGGTCGGAGATAAATATGTACTCGACAAGATGATGGAGGTCGGGGCCAACCTAGGCGGCGAGCAATCCGGCCACACCATCTTCCTGGACGACTGCCCGACCGGCGACGGCATCCTGACCAGCCTGAGGATGCTCGAGGCCATGCTGGCGGCCCGGGTCTCCTTTTCCGAGTTGACAAGAGAACTCAAGGAATTCCCCCAGGTCCTCCGGAACGTGCGGGTCAAGGAGAAGGCGGACTTCGGTCAGTTCCCCGAGATCGTCCGGACGATCGACGAGATCAGAGCGGCGCTTGCCGGAGCGGGACGACTCGATGTCCGCTATTCCGGGACCGAGCCGGTGGCCAGGGTCATGATCGAGGGAGAAGACCTCGGCCGGATCGAGGAGCAGGCCGGCCGGCTGACCTCGGTCATCGCGAAATACCTTGGGGAATAAATGAGGAGAGAAGGATGAGACTTGCGGTCAACATCGATCATTTCGCGACGCTCCGTCAGGCGCGTCAAGGCAAAGAACCTGACCCCGTGCTCGTCGCTCTGCTGGCCGAGCAGGCCGGTGCCGAGGGCATCGTCATCCATCTGCGCGGGGACCGGCGGCACATCCAGGAACGCGACCTTCGTCTGCTGCGTGAGGTCGTCAAGACCAAGCTTAACCTGGAGATGGCCGCCACGAAGGAGATGAAAAGGATCGCCCTCCGGATCAAGCCCGATGTCGTTTCCCTGGTGCCGGAACGACGCGAGGAACTGACGACCGCGGGCGGGCTGAATGCGGTCGCGGGGCAGAGGCACCTCGGCCCCTTCATCCGCGAGCTCAAAAAGGCCGGGATCAGGGTCAGTATCTTCGTCGACCCTGACCCCGGACAGATCAACGCCTGCGCCAGGCTCGGCGTCGACCTCATCGAAATCAACACGGGCAAGTTCGCCGACCTGAAGCCGGGGACGGCAAGAGACAGAGCCTTGAAGAAGATCAGACAGGCGGCCACTCTCGGACACAACCTGGGCCTGGAGGTCCATGCCGGACACGGCCTGGACTACAGGAACGTGGCCGACATCATCGCCATCCCCGAGATCGCCGAGCTCAGCATCGGATTCTCCATCATCGCCCGGGCGGCGGTCGTCGGCGTCGCTCAGGCTGTAAGGGAAATGATCGGGCTGCTATGAACATTGACCTGGAACGCCTCCAAAAAGACGTCGAGGATCTGGCTCGGATCGGCCGGGATCCCCGGGGCGGAGTGACCAGACCGTCCTTCAGCCAGGCCGACTTCGAGGCCCGGGCCTGGCTCAAAGACAGGATCTGCGAAGCCGGGTTATGCTACCGCCAGGACGGCGCCGGCAATATCTTCGGGCGGCTGGGCGGGGACGGCCGCATCGTGCTCGTCGGCTCGCACCTCGACACGGTGATCAACGGCGGGGCGTTTGACGGAGCGGTGGGAGTGCTGGCCGCGTTGGAATGTCTGCGCCGGATCAAGGAGCAGGGTATCGAACCGGCCAAGCCTCTGGAACTCGTCTCCTTCACCGATGAGGAAGGTAACCTCGTGGGCGATTTCCTGGGCAGCCGGGCGTTCGCCGGGTTCCTGAACAAGGAGGAGGTCGAGAAAGGGCTCACTCCGTTCGGCCGGCCCCTGAAGACCATCCTGGAGGGGACGGAATTCAGCCTGGAGAGCATCCTGGAAGCGCACAAACAGAGGCCCGAGCTCGAAGCCTACCTCGAGCTCCACATCGAGCAGGGAGCGACTCTGGAGATGGAGGATGTCCCCATCGGCATCGTCGAGCGCATCGCCGGAAAAATATACCGTCAGTGCTCTTTCGGCGGCCAGGCCGCCCATGGCGGGACCACACCGCTCGAGCTGCGCCACGATGCCTTCCTGGCAACGGCCGATTTCGCGCTCCGGGGGACCCAGCTCGTGGCCACCAAGCACTACGGCAGCATGATCACCGTCGGCAAGGTCACCGTCCACCCCGGCTCGTTCAGCGTGGTCCCCGGCAAGGTCGACTTCACCCTCGACGTCCGCAGCAGCGCCGGGGAGACGCTCCAGGCTTTGGACAGAGAGCTCCTGGAGCTGGCGGGGGATATCGCTTCGACTCGAGGAGCCGCTTTCTATTCCCGGACGATCGACAGGACAGAGCCCGTTTCCCTCTCCGAACGTATCATCGGAATCATGAAGGAGGAATGCGGGAAGCTCGGCTATTCCTGGATGCCGATAACGAGCGGCGCCGGCCATGACGCCCAGATCGTCGCTCCCCTGGCCGAGGCGGGGATGATCTTCATCCCCTGCCGCGACGGGATCAGCCACTCCCCCGACGAGATGATCGACTGGGAGGACCTGGAGAAGGGCGCGAACCTCCTGCTCCGGACGCTCCTCCGGCTGGCCGGCTGATAAGCCTTCAGACGTCTTCAGGGCCCGGGCGGAAAGCCCGCAGCAGTTTGATCTTGGCCCGTTTTTTCTTGGTCTCGAGCATTTTGATCTTCGCCTTTCTCGACCGCCTCCTCTTCTGTCGGCGGATCTTTTCGGCCCGTTGAATCTCCTCGCTCTGCTCGCCGAGGATCTTTCTCTCGATTTTCTCGATCAGGATCCTGCGGGCGAGGAAACGGTTGAGAATTTGAGAGCGTTCGGTCTGGCATTTCACCTCGATGCCGGTGGGACGGTGCTTGAGATAGACGCAGCTGGCGCTCTTGTTGATCTTCTGGCCGCCCTTCCCGCCCCCATGAATGAATTTCTCGATGATGTCCTGCTCGCGGATACCCAGGCGTTCCATCTTGAGCCGGAGCGTCTCTTGTTTTTCCGGCCGGACTCCAAAATTAACCATGCTCGTATCATACCACGAACAGCGGGATTCGCGGGCTTTGAGATTGCTTCAATCACTTCGCTCTTTCGCAATGACATTGTAACACAGTCTCTGGTGGGAGAGGATGGAGGAGAGGGGGATCGTCATCCGAAATGGGGGGAATCCGCGTTGACTCACCGGGCGCGATTCTATAAACTCGATTTCCTATCGACTAACAGAAAGGAACGATCAAATGAAAAAACGCGGAAAGACAGTCCTCTCAATCCCGGCCTTCGTATTTGGCATCGGCCTCTTTTGTGCTTTCGGCGCAACTCAAGAAAAGCCCCTAACGGTGGCCGAGAAAAGCCAGTTCCAAGCCACCTCCCGGTATGATGATGTCATGATGTTCATACGGGACCTCCAGAGGCTCAGCCGGAATCTTCGGGTGGAGACGCTGGCCAGGAGCGCGGAAGGAAAGGACATCCCTCTGCTGGTCCTCGGAAAGCCCCTCCCCGTTTCTCCATCCCCTCTCCAGCACGATAAAAGAGGCGTTATCTACATCCAGGCCAACATCCACGCCGGCGAAGTGGAAGGCAAAGAAGCCTCCCTTATGCTGGCCCGGGACATTCTCCTTGCCTCAGCCCCCCCTTACCTTGACAGGCTCATCATCCTCATCGCCCCGATCTTCAACGCCGACGGCAACGAGAAGATCCGGCCGGAGAACAGGCAACACCAGGGCGGACCGAAGGAGGGCGTCGGCATCCGCTATAACGGCCAGAACCTCGACCTCAACCGGGACAGCATCAAGCTCGAAAGCCCGGAGCTGCGCGGACTCGTCGGCAACGTCCTCCTCCGCTGGGACCCGCTTCTCCTCGTCGACTGCCACACCACCAACGGGTCATACCACCAGGAGGTCGTGACCTACTCCTGGGGGCTCAACCCCAACGGTGACGCCGGCATCATCGCCTACCAGAGAGACAAGATGATGCCCGAAATCGAATCCATCCTGGAGAAGAAGTACGACACCCCGGCCGTGGGCTACGGCGGATTCAGAGATTACAGGGCGCCGGAAAAGGGCTGGCAGACGTTCGAGCCTCAGCCCCGCTATGTCACCAACTACGTCGGCCTGCGCAACCGTCTCTCCATCCTCGATGAAAACTATGTCTATGCCGATTTCAAAGCACGGATTATGGGCAATTACCATTTCCTCCGCGCCATCCTGGATTATTGCTCCGCTCATCTCGAGGAGATCGAGCGGCTGGTAACCGAAGCCGACCGCAAGACGATCCTCAGGGGGTTCCAGCCGGGCGAGAAAGACTGCTTCTTCGTGGAATACGAGCTTCTGCCGCTCCGGAATCCGGTCACCGTCCATGCCTACGAGACGGAGGTCATCCCCCAAGGTGAGGGGCCGAGGCCGCGGCTCCGGGCCACGGATAAGGTGAACATCCTGACCATCCCCTATTATTCGGATTGGGCCGGAAAAAGAGGCGTGCGATTCCCTTACGCCTATGTGCTGGGCGTCCCGGACTCGGACGTCGCGGCCAAGCTCCTGCAGCACGGTCTGGTCGTGGAAAAGCTCAGCGAGGCGGCCACCCTCGAGGTCGAAGTCTTCAAGATCAAAGAGCTCAAATCGGCGGAAAGGTCCTACCAGGGGCACCACTTGAACCAAGTGAAGGGAGATTATGCGGTGGAAACAAGGGCATTCCCCGCCGGCACGATCATCGTCCCGACCGCCCAGCCGCTCGGCAGCTTGGCTGCTTATCTCCTCGAGCCGGAGAGCGATGACGGGCTGCTGGTTTGGAACTTTTTTGACCGTTATGTGGTGCCACAGTGGAGCCGCGAGCTGCAGACTTATCCCGTCTACAAGCTGTTGACTCCGGTGAACCTCGTCAAAGAGTTGGTGAGGTAGCTATTTTTTCTTCTTGCGGGCGGCGACCAGGTACTTGCCGCAGTTTTCACAGATGTAGATGTCGGGGCTGTCCTCGATCGCCGAGCTCATCTGGGTGGCGATCCTCATGTTGCAGCCCTGACAGGCCCCGTCCCGGACCTCGGCCACGGCAAAGCCGTACCTTTCCATCAGTTTATCGAAGCGGGTGAGCAGCGCCTCGTCAAGCTCTTCCCGGATGAGCTCCGCATGCTTGCGGAGCTCCCGGAGCTGATCCTTGGACGCCCTCTTCTTGCGGAGCTCGATTTCCTGGAGCTTGGCGAGCAGACTGGCCCGGCTGATGATCCGGTCCTCATGGGGCATGGTCAGCTCGATCTCGGAAAGGACCTTGAGAAGCTCGCTCTTGTTCGGTGCTCCGAACAGCCGTTTCCGGTATTCCGGCTGCCTCAGGAAGCGCGCCAGCCCGGCGAAAAGATGGTTGAAAAGACCCGGCAGTGTGGGATTCCAGACGACCAAGATGATGAGGTGGACTTTTTTCTTGTCGATGGAGTTGAAGTCGATGCCCTTCTCCGACCTCCCCACAGCGATGGCGATCTCCCCGCCCGTGTTGACGCGGGCATGGGGCAAGGCGACCTGTTCTCCGATGGCCGTGGATACCAGCTGCTCCCGGTCGATGAGCCGGGTCAGGATAAGCTTCTTGTTCTTGATGAGCTTTTCTTTGGACAGAACGTCGAGGAGCTCCTCGATGGCGCAGACCTTTTCCTTGGACTCTAGCTCGTAGATGACCTGAGAGGGCTTGAGAAAATCGGAAAAACGATGACTCTTCCGCAGGTCGGCCATGGGCACGGTGGCATTATTCTATCACAAAAAAGCCCACTGTAAAGTGGCTAGGCGCGAAAAACGCGCTTCCGGATCAGGTCATAAGTCTGTTCGATCCCGGAGACCCCGGTAGCTTCGGAAGCGAGTTCGGCGCCGAAGCCGGCCGCCTCGACGGGATCGGCGCCGGTCGAAAGCAACGCCGCCGCGCCCGCGCACAAGATATCTCCGCAGCCGGTGGTATCGACTACCTTCCCTCTTCTCGGCAAGCCCATCTTCTTGGAAGATCCGCGCTGCATGACCAGGACGCCATCCGAACCCAAGGTGACGAATGCCGCCTTGATTCCCAGATGGAAGGCCATATCTCCGAAAAGCTCCAGGTCCTCCGGGGAAGGAAGCCGCTCCGGTTCCCCGAGCATCGCGGCGAGCTCCTTCCGGTTCGCCTGCAGATATGTCACCCCCTTGGCCCAATCCCGCCATTCGGGCAGGGGGCGGTAGCGCCGCGCCGTGTGGAGCTCCGGCGTCAGCACGAGAGAATGGATGTCCAACCAAATCGGGCATTTGGCCCGGCGGACGATCCGGCGCCAGTCCCGGAGAGTGATGTCGAAACCGGAGTTGAGGACCAGGACCAGAAAGCCGATCCGCGGCAGAGCGGAGAGCAGCCTGTTCGGCTGGAGCGGCGGAACGTGCGATTCCAGGACCTCGACGCGCTCGCCCTCCTCGGGATAATGGAGAAAGACCCTATTCCCAGGTCCGGGCACGATCTCTATCCCCACGGTGCCGCAGGTCGGCCAGCGGTCAATCAGGGATTTGACCTGGGGAAACAGCTCTTGGCTGACGTTTGTATGAAGAGTGGCTTCTTGACCCAATCCGCACAGTCCCGCGGCCTGATAGAGGATGCCGCCCAAGCCGGAGAGAACACGCCCGGAAGCCTGGGTGATAACGTCCTGGGTGATGGTTCCGACGAGGCCGAACCGGCGTCTTTCTTTCTCCAGCATAGGGCGTGACCGCACAGCGTTTTGGAGGCCAAATCTTATGAAAGCCCGGAAGAAAAAGCAATCCTGATTCTGTTAGGATATGATAAGATTGAGGAGTTGGGACGAAGGAGCGATGGCGGCGACCTATCATCTCGGGACCTCGGGCTGGAGCTATCCCGGCTGGAAGGGAAGGTTCTACCCTCCCGATCTCCCCTCCTCCGAATGGCTCTCTTACTACGCCGATCATTTCTCCACCGTCGAGATCAACATGACGTTCTACCGGCTCCCCAAGCCGGAAACCCTCCAGGCCTGGTCAGAGAGGACTCCACCCCACTTCACTTTCACTCTCAAGGCCAACCGCCGAATCACCCATCTCAAGAAGCTGCGCAATGTCAAGAGCGAGGTCCGTTATTTCACCCTCCTGGCCGACTCGTTGCGGGAGAAGCTCGGCTGCATCCTCTTCCAGCTCCCTCCCTCGATAAAGATGGACCTAAAACTCCTCGACGAGTTCCTCCTGACTCTCTCTCCGGAACACAAGAACATCATCGAGTTCCGTCATGAGAGCTGGTACGACGAATCCGTTGAAGAAAGACTGCGGGCCCGCAATGTGATATTCTGCTCGGTGTCCTCCGCTCAGGTGCCAGATACACTGATGGAATCATCGAACGTGGCCTATTTTCGATTTCACGGGCTGACGGGCGGACACCGGCATAAGTACAGCGACGAGGAACTTGCTCAATGGGCCGAAAGGATCAGCCGGGCAAAGGCGGAAGAGCGCTTCGTCTATTTCAACAATGACTATCAGGCCCACGCTGTCGACAACTGCCTGAAGCTGGCGGAGCTTTTGAAAGACCTGGACAAGGGTATACAGAATTCGATAAAGGAGTAAATATTGCGTTCTAAGATCGATCGGTTATTGCTGGCGGCGTTGGCCGCAATCGTTCTCTCGGCGCCGGCCGCAACGAAGGGAGGAATGGTAATGACGGATATCGAGAAAAAGACTTGCCTGGCGCCCGACGGTGTAACGATCGTCTATTCGGCGGCGGGGTCGGGTGAGCCGGCGCTCCTCTTCATCCACGGCGGTCTGGCCGAACGGAGCTTCTGGGACGCGCAGCTTCGGGCCTTCGCCGGCAGCCACCGGACCATCGCCCTCGACCTCCCCGGTCACGGCGAGTCGGGTTCTAACCGTAAGACGTGGGGTATGGCCGAATTCGGCGCCGATGTGCGGGCGGTCGTCGAGGCGGAGGAACTGAACAAAGTGGTCCTGATCGGAAATTCGCTGGGCGGGCCCGTGGCCATTGAAGCGGCCCTGCTCCTTCCGGGAAAGGCGGGGGGAGTCATTGGTGTGGATACATTCCAGAGTCTCGATTATAAGATCACTTCGGACGAAGCGCGCCAGAGGGCCGAGGATTTCCGGCGGGATTATTCCGGCAGCGTGAAACAAATGGTGCGGTCCCTTTTTCACGCCGATGCCGACCCGGCGGTCGTGGCCGATGCCGAAAAGCGCATGGCCCACACTCCGCCCGAGGCCGCCTACGCGATGTTCATGTCGATGGCTGGCTATGACGTCGCCGCCTCAACCAGCAAGCTGAGCGTTCCGCTCCGGGCCATCAACGGCGACCTTTATCCGACAGACGTTCCGGGAGTTCGCAGGATCAAGGCCGATTTCGAGGTGGTCGTCCTGCCGCACATCGGGCATTACCCAATGCTCGAATGTCCGGAGGAGTTCAACCGCCGGCTGGCCGAAGTCGTCGCCGGACTCTCAGAGCCAGCTCCATAGCGCCGACTTTCTGGACTCTTCGTTACTTTTTCTCAATGCTTACGAACCCCGTCTTCTCGAGAAGGAGGATGTCGTTTCCTATTGTCTTGGGCGATCTTCCTTTTTCTGCTATAATGCGCTCGGGGATAGGAGGCCGAGATGGAAGTTGCGCTCCTCAAGAACATCATCCTGGCTTTGATCTTGCTCTGTGCTATCTGGATCTTCCGCATCATCGTCAAGCGGGAGTTCGAAAATCTCGTCCGGGCCGGACTCATCATCGTCCTCCTCGGCGTCGTCTTTTTCTTCCTCCAGCAAACCGAATCCGAAACCCTCACCTGGGGGGACATCAGGACTCAGATCAAGGACACCTTCTTCCCGGAGAAGATGCCCAATTACGTCTACCACAAGGAAGAAGACGTGACCGGGCGGAATCGGTACACGCGGTATTATTTCGAAACCCCCGGACCGGCTCTCTCCCTCAGCCTGGACCCGAAGACGCAGTATTTCCATATCAAGAACGTCCATTCCGTAAACCGGATTCTGGAGTATCTCGGCCTTCCCAAGGTCAAGGAGGCCGTTCCCGAGCTGGCCTCGATGACCGGCTCGCGTAACGACCTCACCCTTTACCGCTGGGAGGATTACCCGTTGGGGATTTTGACGATCGAGCGGGGGATCTGTCAGGACCGCGACCGGCTCGATTCCTACCAGTGCATCGTCAGTATCATGATCTTGCAGCGATAGCCAGGACGATCGCGATCAGCAAGAAATAGGCCCCGGCCAGGATCAGGAAGGCCTGGGGAACGACCTCTTTTTGTTTGTAGAACTCTCCCTCCCCGGGCTCGGGCAGAGGCGCGGGATCCCAGGGCAGCCCATAGCGATCACAAAGCCCCTTGATGTAGAGCAGGTGGATGACCGGGACGCGGCGGGCCGCCATCTCGAAGATCATCCCCCGCCGCTCGCGAGGGGGGACACGAGAGAAGACCGCCAGCCCGGGAGTCACCTTGAGGATTTCCGAATCCGTCCCCATGTTCGCGTAGCCGCCCCCGACGTTGATGAACGCCCGGATCTTCGCTTCACCCGCCGCCGTCTCGAAGAGCCGGAGGCGTTCTTCGACGTTTCTCTCGAGGGTGGGCTCGGACAAGAAGGGAAGGCCGGTCTCTCCGGCCGCCCGGACGAGAAGCTCCCGGCCTTCCGGATTCATATCCTTCCCGTCGTCGCCCTCCCCTCCCAGGGAAAGGGCGATGGGCCTGGTCATCATCAGGTCGGATCTTTCGAGACAATCGAGGATTTCCAGCCAGTGAAATCCGGGATTGTTGGCCCCCCATTGGGACGCGCCCAGCGAACAGATCAGGAGAGGCCGGAGTCCCATCGCCCGGGCGGCGCTGAGCGTGGCGATGATCAGGCCGGGAAAAGAACTCGAAGCTCCGACGGCGATGGTATCGCCCCTGCTCACTTCGGCCTGGTGAAGAAGGAGGACGATGAGACCGGCAAAATTGGGGTTGACCGTCGTTCGTTTGGCTTCCAGATTCCCGAGTGAAGTCGTGATCGGCGAGGTTTCGAGACCGATGAGCCCCGTCCGGTTGATATCTCGTAAGGGGTCGATGGGAATGCCGGCGGCTTCGCGGCAGTCTCGGACCGCCGCGACGACCTCTTTCATCCGGCGGGATGCCGTCAGCATTTCGTCCCGGGTTTGGAGCGGCCTTCGGGCGATAAATAAAGCGACGGCCAGGAACAGAAGGCTCGAGAGGCCGAGGGTATAGAAAACCTTGTTGCTATGTTTCAAGGCCATGATGTCATGCTTAAAAAACGATCCTGACCAGGTTGGAGATGAAATAGGTGATCACGGTCACCGTGATCAAGGAAGCAAGCGTCGGCAAAAACTTCTGTCGTTCCAGGTTATTGGCCAGAAGGCCTGGGATGATGAAGCCGATCACCTGGAATTCCGCTGGGGAGGCAAGAAGCTTCGGCGCTGCCAAAGCGCAGAACTGAGACAGTACGCCACCGATAAAGAGGATGATGACGAAACGGCGGCTGCCGAAGAGGATGAAATACCTGGCCAGAAGCTTATAGATCACCAGGGAGAGGCAGGCCACGGCGACCGTCGTCAACGCCCGGGCCGGATGGTCGAGAGTGAGCGCCAGGAAGGCGGGGACGATGATGCCGCCCGGATAGACGCCCATGACCTCTTTGTAGAGGAGCGCCAAGGCCAGGCCGATGAAGATCGTCTCAAAGTGCATGGGACCTCCCGATCTTTTGCCAGTGCTCGACCAACGCCCCTCCGATCCCGCCGATATTCCCCAGCCCGACGAGGACAGAGGCATCACCTTCCAGAGAAACGATCTTTTCCGTTATGGCGGAGGGCGACCGCCCGGAGATCGGGGTGAAAACGCGACATCTCCCGGCCCTCTTCTTGATCCTTAAGGAGTGCCCGTGGGCGCCGACCACATAGACTCTCCTGAATCCCGCAAAAAAACCGTTTTCCTGAGCGTCCAGCCACTGCCGGGTCCGGTCGCCCCGGTCGGGACGGAAGTTCAGGAGACCAATGAGCGGCCGACTCTCTCTGGAGACCTTCTCCCGGAGTTGGGCCAGGACAAGTTCACTCGACTCGGGCTCGTTGGCCGCGAAGGCACTCACCAGGATCCAGGGCGCCGGCGGAGCGCCCAGTTCGGCCTGCCAGGACTTGAAGCTTCCGAAATCGGGCGCGGCCGAAACAAACCCCCGACGGGCGATTCCGGCAGGGACGCCGAGGTGAGCAGCGACAGCCTCGGCCAGACTTCTGTCCTGCTCGAAAAACGAAGACACTTCTCCCTTCCCCACGCGGATGATCTTGGCCCGGACAGACGCGGCGGCGCGTTCGAAGTCCGGATAGCCCTCCCCCTCCGGAACAAACACGGCGGCCTCGGCCGGGATGGCTGAAGCCAGGCTCCGGGCGATTTCCGGTTTCGTCCACCCCATTTCTTCCCGGTGGTCCAGCCTCACGTTGGTCAAGACCAGGATGTGGGGCCGAAGGAGGCGCCGGGACTCGACGGCCAAATACTCGGGCCGGATGCTCATCATCTCGATGACCAACGCCCGGGCACCGAGGTCCGCGGCCGTCTTCAGCACCTTTTTCTGCTCCAGGATGGCCGGGAGCCCTCTCCGGACGAGTTCTTCTTCCCGGCCGTCGGGCAGGATGAGGACGGGCTTCGATCCGGTGGTTTTGGCCAGGACCGGGTATCCGGCCTCCTTGAGCGCGGCGGCGATGAGCCGGGTCACGGTGGATTTCCCCCTCGTCCCGGTCACGGCGATACGAAGCGGGAGGCGCCGAGTTAGACGGTCGAGGGACCGCCTTTCTAAAAAAAGGAGTAGGCAAAGAAATCCCAAGCAAACGGCCGTGGTGGCGAGTCCTCGGATGGCCTATCTCCTGTCCGGCGTCGGTTGAATAGCTGGTTCTGTATTATATCCGAATTCGCGGCCGCCATTAAAACAAGAAAATGGGAACGGTCCCGTCTACGGAACAGCGGCGCGTGGCGGAATCCTCCCGGGGCGTCTTGATACCGATAGAAGACCGTGGTGTCATCCACCCAGCAGCCGCCCCGGTCGTTCGAGGCTTTGTACCGTCCTCCCTCCAGGAACTCCTTGTGGCGATACATATGCCTTTCCTGGCTCCAGTTGAGCCGCCAGCTGAGAGATTGCCGAAAACGGATGGGCATATGAGAATGGAACCGATAGATGGACAGGCTTGACAGGCATCCTCAGCCCGCCCTATTATTCCCTGAGGGGAACGTGCGCGAAAGTCTCGGCGAAAAATCTAGAGAAGACGAAGATGAGAGGTCATCAGGAACCGTTTATTCTCTTTTGTATTGTTTTGATTTCCCTGGCGATTTTTTCCATGGGGAGCCGGCCGGCGGGACGAGTCTCCTCTGTTCAGTCAGACCCCCAGAACCAAGCCGAGCCATCGAGGCTGGCCGAGGTCCTAAAGAAAGCAGGAAAATATTGCCAAAGGCTGGATAAGGCAGCCCTCGATTTCGTCTGTCTTGAAGAAGTGACCGAGACGACGCGTTATTATACACCGCAGACCGATGTCTATCTTTACGATTATCAATTCATACGCAAAGCCAATGAGATCAAAGAGCGGAGAAACCTCATCGCGATCAACGGGAAAAAAGCCAATCTCCGGGACTCCTCTTTGAATACGTTCGTGTTCCAATACAAGAACGTCCTGTTCGGGCCGGTCGGCCTGCTGAGCCAAGCCTGGCAAGCCTATCACGACTACAAATTCAGCGGAGAAGACACGGTCAACAAAGAAAAAGTGGTGGTGATCGAAGCCACGCCGGGTCCAGCCCTGGCCCAACCTCATTGTTACGGAAAGCTTTGGATCAAAGAGGACGACGGCAGCGTCCTGAAGATCGTCTGGGACCAGAGATCGCTCGGGAACTTCCAGAGTGTCGAAGAATGGGCCAAGATCCACGACGCCGAGCCTCAAATCACTTCTTTTTCTGAATACGGGTTCGAGAAGAACGGGATTCGGTTTCCCAGCTTGAGTTATACAGAAAATGCCTATATCGAGAAAGACAAGCGAAAATTCGTCAGTGCCGAAATATCCATCGTCTATAAAGACTATAAATTTTTCATGGTCGAGACCGAAATAAAATATGATTAGGCCGGCCGTAAGACGCTCGTGCCGGGCGGGAACTCATCTCAATTCCGCCGGAACATTGTGGAATGTTCCCAAATATTTTCACTCGTACCGGATCGAGTCCGCCGGGTTCGCCGCGGCCGACCGGATGGCCTTGTAAGAGACCGTGGCCAGGGCGATGACCGCGGCAAAGAGAGCGGCCAATCCCAGCGGCCAGAAACCGACCGTCGTTCTGTAGGCAAACCTCTGAAGCCATTTGCTCATGATGATCCAGGTTACCGGCCAGGCGATGAGGTTGGCCAGGAGAACCCAGCACATAAATTCGCTGGTGAGCATCCTCGTGATCTCCGGGACCGAAGCGCCGAAAACCTTCCGGATTCCGTTCTTGCGCGTTCTTCGCTCGGCCGAGAACGAAGCCAGACCGAACAACCCCAGGCAAGCGATCAAAACAGCCAGGAGGGAGGACAGGCTGAAAACCTGGCCAAACCGGTTGTCAGCGTCGTACTGTCCGTTGAATTCATCGTCCAGGAAGGCATATTCCAGGGGCTGCCCGGGGAAAATCTCCTTCCATTTTTCAGCGATGGATGATATCGCCGGTCCGATGGACTGCCTTTCGAGCCTCAAGGAAAGGAAATATCCCCTGCGGAAATACGTCTGGGGGAGCGGCAGATAGATGACGGGCTCGATCTTCTCGCGCAGGGACAGGTGATGGTAATTCCTGACGACGCCGACGACCTCGACGACATCGCCCCCGAACCCGCCCAGGACTATCTTCTGAAGGAGCGCCTCCTCGGCGCTCTCGAATCCCAGAACATTCACCATTTCTTCGTTGATGACAACGGCCCCTTTATCCGCTACGTATCCGCTGGAAAAGCCCCGGCCGCAGACGAGCGGGATGGAAAAAAAACGGAAATAATTGTCATCGACATCGATGAAGAAGGCCTGCTGGGCCTCCTCGGCCGGCGACAGAGGTTTTCCCACCAGGCGACTGAAAAAGGGAAGGACTCCGAGGACAACGGTCAAGGCCAGAAGGAAAGCTAGGATGTTGAGAAACACCGATTCGAACAGGAACTGTCCGGTGAGCTGCCGGCGCCTGGCCCCCAGCGTCTTCCGGACACAGACCTCCTTGCCTCTCTGCAGGGACCGCGCCGTGGCCAGGTTGATGAAGTTCACCCAGGCGACGAGCAGGATGAAAAGACCGATGATCTCGAGGAACCTGACCGTTTTGATTTCGCCGTTCACCTCCGCTTCAAAACGAAGCCGGGATGTCAGATGGATCGTCCGGAGGGGCTGCAGATGAAATTCCCTCTTCAATTCAGCAGAATCAAGCGAATGCTTTTCGACCAAGAGGGGAAATTTCGCCTCGAGCACCGCTGGATTGGTCGACGAGGACAGGAGGAGGTACGTCAGGAACGCATTGCTGCTCCAGGGTTGTTCTTCGGTGGACGGCCATAAGGCCGCGAGTTTCCGAAAGGAAAGGAGGAGGTCGAACTTGAGGTGCGAATTTGGCGGGAAATCCCGGCAGACGCCGGAGACGCGATAGTCGAGTCGACCAAACCTCGTCGTTATCGTGATGGTCTGACCGAGCGGATCTTCTTCGTTGAAATATTTTTGGGCCATCGATTCCGTCAGGACGGCCGCCTCAGGCTCTCCGAGCGCCGTCGCAGCGTTTCCCCGCACAAAGGGGAAAGAAAAAATCCGGAGAAAAGCCGGGTCGGCGAAAAATATCCGTCTTTCAAAGAAGGCAACGGTCCGGCCTGCCGATTCCGGGTCGTCCTCGGAGCCGGCCGTCCGGCTGACAATGTTGGGATCTCCGCCGAGGTTGAGCAGCCGGGCGAAATCGGCGATCTCGGGGAACTCTTCCTTCAGGGCCGGACCGAGCCCCGGCGGGCAGCCCGCGCTCCGGTCGTGCCGCGCGGAGTAGATACGGTCGTTCTGAACGCGGTAGATCCGGTCTCCGTTCCGGTGGAAGTCGTCATAGCTGCGCTCGAACCGACAAAAGAGAACGATGAGGATGAAAGCCGCCATGCCTGTCGTCAGGCCGATCAGGGTGATCAAGGAATACGCTTTCTGGCGGCTGAGCTTGCGGCTGGAGACCTTTAGGTAATTCCAGATGAGTCCCGGCATGAAGCGGGTCCGGCCCGGCCGACGGACCTTTTCGAATTCGTCGCCGATGGCCGATACCTCGCCCATATCCGCAGACGCCTGCCGGAAGGCTTCCTCTTCGGTCATCCCCCCGCGGACAAGAGCCGAGATTTCGTCTCGCAGGACCGCCTCGAGCTCGGCGACGTAGCTGTCCTCGAGGGATGGACTCTTCGCCAGGCCTCTTTTCCAGGACTTGACGGCGTGTTCGAGGTCGAACATCGGTTTCCTCCTGCGGGCTTAATCGCCTCCCCGGCGGGCGCCCAGAGCTTCCAGAGAGCGTCCTGGACGCTCCGCCAACGTTCTTTTTCGGCCGCGAGCTCCGTCCGTCCCCGGGCGGTCAGGGCGTAGTACCTCCGCATCCTGTTCTCTTCCGAGAGGCGCCACTCGGAGCGGACGAGCCCGTCTTTTTCCAGCCGGCGCAGGACCGGGTAGAGCATCGCGCTCGACCAGGTCATCTTGCCGCCCGAGACGCGGCGGACCCGTAGGAGGATCTGATAGCCGTAGCTTTCTCCGGATAAGAGCAGCGACAGGATGATCGGCTTGGCCGATGCGGCGACGAGGGTGTTTGACGACATGACATATGTCCTTTCACATGATATGTGATGTCATTACATAGCCTAGAAACATGCCAAGTTTGTTTCCTGAGATCCATGGCTGGAGATGAAGATACCCGGCCAATCTGGTGTCCGGAAACAGGCCATCGGCCGTCCGGCTTCGGACAGCTATTCGTAGCGCAGCGAATCCACCGGATTAGCGATGGCCGCCCTGACCGCCTGCCAACTGACCGTGAGAAGGGCGATAAGAAGGGACAGTCCGGCGACCGAGACGAAGATCAGGATGCCGGGTTTCGTCCTATAGGCGAAGTTCGCGAGCCAGAACCGGCCGACGATCACGTAGGCCGCCGGCAGGGCGATGGCGTTGGCGACGAGCACCCATTTCAGGAATTCCTTCGACAGCAGAGCCGCCAGCCCGGCCTCCGACGCGCCGAGCACCTTGCGCACGCCGATTTCCTTGGTTCGCTGTTCGGCGGCGAAGGAGGCCAGGCCGAACAGCCCCAGGCAGGCCACGAAGATGGCCATGGCCGCGAAGGCGGTGATGATCCGGCCAACCCTTTCTTCGCTCCTGTAGAGGGAATCGAAATTCTCGTCATCAAAGAAATATTCGAAACCCCGCTCGGACCTTTCCGCCCACTTCGACTTGACAAAGGCGAGCGTCGCCGGGATGTCGCCCTCCTTGAGCTTCAGGGAGAGGAACCGGGCTTGGGGGACAAGCTCCGCAGCGGAGGCCAGCCGCACCACTAAGGGCTCAATGGGGTCCCTCAGCGAACCGAAATGGAAATCCTTCATGATGCCGACGACCTCCCGCAGGTCGTCGGTGTCGAACCCGATTTTCCGGCCGACTGTGTCCGGGCCCCAGCCCATGCGCCGGGCCGCCGTTTCGTTGACGAGGAAGACGCCTCCGGAGTCGGAAACGAAGGCCCGTGAGAAATCCCTCCCCCGGACGATCGAAATCCCATAGGTCTTAACGAAATCGAAGTCGGACCAGATGACCCAAGCAGAAAAGCTCTCCCGTTCGGGCCGGCCTTCCATGCTGACGACCATGGACACCTGGATGCGTCCCGGGACCCCTCCCGTGAGGGTCGCCTCCCGGACGTTCGCGTTGGACTTGAGGTCGCCGGCCAGCGCCTCGGCACCACGGCGCACGGCCGCGTCTCTCATATTGACCACTAGCACCTGGCTCTTGTCGAAGCCGAGGTCGCGGGTTTTCATGTACCGCGTCTGGGCGAGGACGATGAACGTGCCGGCCATCAGGATGATCGAGACTGAGAATTGGAAGACGACCAGGATGCTTCGCAACGAGGTCCGTTTCAATCCCCTGCCGACGTTCCCCTTCAGGACGGCGGCCGGCTGGAAGGCGGACATGAACAGGGCCGGATAGCTTCCTCCCAGGACTCCGGTCAGAAGGATCAGACCGGCCAGGGCCAGGCCTGAGGTTCCGCCGAGCCAGGAGAATTGGTTAATACCTTTCCCGGCCAGCCGGTTGAAGGAGGGCAGGACCAGGCTCACGAGAACGACGGCGGCGGCCGAGGCGATGACGGACAGCAGAACCGACTCACCGAGGAATTGGAAGATAAGGTTCCCGCGCCGGGCGCCCATGACTTTTCGCATACCGACCTCCCGTCCTCTTCCGGCCGACCGCGCCGTAGCCAGGTTCATGAAGTTGATGCAGGCGATGACCAGGATAAAGGCGGCGACAAGGGAAAAGACATAGACGTAGCGGATATCACCGTTGATCCCGATCTCCCCCGCAAGGCGCGATCTCAAATGGATGGCGGAGAGCGGCTGGAGCCGGAAATCCATCGTCGATCCCGAACGGCGGAGCTCCTCGCCGACATGTTTAGAGGTCACGGCGGCCATTTTTGCCTCCACGGCCGCCGGGTCCACGTTGTCCTTCAGAAGGACATAGATCCAGCCTGTGATACGGAACCAGTCGTCCATGACGGGGCGGATCTCCGTCCTGGCCGCGATGGTGTCCAGAGACACCAATCCGTTGAAGCGGAAGTGGGAATTGGCGGGGACGTTCCTGATTACGGCCGTCACGGCAAGGTCGTAATCCTTGTTGAAATTGACGGTTTTGCCGACAACGTCGGTCCGCCCGAAGAGCTTCCGGGCCGTGTCTTCGGTCAGCACAAGGGCTCCGGGCAAGGCCAGGGCCGTCTTCCGGTCTCCCGCCAGGAACACGTGGGTGAAGATTTCGAAGAATCCCGGGTCGGTAAAATAGACGTTCGTCAGGTCGAACTTCCGCCCCTCGACCGTGGCCAGAGGAGCACCCCTCAGGAGGCGGGCATAGGTCTCGACCTCCGGGATCTCGAAAGCGAAGGCGGGCGCCGACGGGAAGGGGGCCACGGCCAGTCTCTCGGAGACGCCGCCGATCTCCTCGAACTGGGCCACCCTGTAGATACGGCCCACCTTTTCATGATACCTATCGTAGCTCAGTTCGTCCTTGACCCAGAGCAGGATCAACAGGCAGGCGGCCAGGCCGATGGCCAGCCCGGCGATGTTGATGAACGAATAGGCCTTTTGTTTCCGGAGCTTGCGGAGGGCGATCTTGGAGTAATTCCAGACGAGCGCGGGCATGAAGCGAGGCGGCTGCCACGATGGTCGGCCTCTAAAGCGGGAAGTCCTGCGGGCACGGTAATATTCGCCATCCAGGTCCTTGAGGCGGGCAAATTCGGAGGCGGCTTTTTGGAAGGCCTCCTCCTCGCTCATCCCTTGTCCGACGAACTCCTCGATCTTGTCGCGCAGGTATCCCTCGAGCTCGGCCAGGTCGCCGTCCTGAGTTGCCTGGAGGCCGCGCAGCGATCTCTTCCAGG
The DNA here is from genome assembly GCA_049287565.1 of Candidatus Aminicenantales bacterium. Classification (GTDB taxonomy): domain Bacteria; phylum Acidobacteriota; class Aminicenantia; order Aminicenantales; family UBA8522; genus UBA8522. The sequence continues at coordinate 14,700 of JBAQGA010000002.1, read as the reverse complement.
TGGCTATGGCCCGTTCCAGGTCGAATTCGCTGCGGTCCTTATCTTTCAATGGCGCCATCGCTTTCTCCTTATTTCACTCCGGGAACGAGCTCATTTTCGAGCAGCCGGCTGAAGAGTCGGCTGATCAGGAACCACTGTTCCTTTTCTTTTTCCTGCTCCTCGACGCCCTTATCGGTCAGCCGGTAATACTTGCGGAGCCGCTTCTTGTCGGTGACTTTCCACCTCGATTTGACGAGGCCGTCCCTCTCCATCCGCTGGAGAAGAGGATAGAGCATCGGCTCCGACCACTCCAGGCGGCCGCCCGAGATCCGCCGGACACTCTGGATGATCTGGTAGCCGTAATTTTCGCCGCTTCTCAGGATGGTCAGGACGAGGGGTTTGGTGGAGGCCGCGACTAAAGTTTTCGATATCATCCTTTACCTCATATGATGGAATACTTAACGCTATTAAGTATGCAATATCCGTGCCATCCCCGCCTCGGGCAGAAATGGAAAACTGGAGCGCTAACTGTTCGTATCAGGACGGCGTTTGTCCGCAAGCGGACAGCTCCTTCGGGCCGTTGCGGGGGCCCGTAAAGGGAGTTTACAGGAGTGAAAAGAACTTTACTTAACAACCTCCCCGTTCGCAGATAGAGACCTCAGCAGGTTTGAGGCGCTTGTGAGGAAGAGGGAGTCCCTGCTGAAGTCTATCTATGAGAGAAGAAAAGGTGAAGGTTGGTCGCCGCTCTGAGGAAAAATCCGTCTGATCTCATGACGTTCACCGATTGCCTATCCCAGAAAAAACAAGAGAAACATTAATAGAGCCAGCAAAAACACGATTCTTGCCACGGCTCATGCCTCCTTCGGCAATTCCTTCGCCTTTAGAACAGCAAACTTCGTGCCAAAAAAGGCGAGGGGCAGTGGCATCGAAACCGCGCCCGTTTTAGCTCTAAAGGGGAAAAACGCAGCTTTTTTCTTCCAAAAGCCGATGGCAGAAAACGTGCGTAGTTTCTAGGCCGCTTTCCCGAGCCGACATCAGATGCGGTGGGCGGCGAGGGTCCGGACTCCCTCCACCAGGTTGTCGATGTCCCTTGTGGTGATGTAGTAGTGAGTGGATACTCGGACTCCATAGGTACCAGCGTCCCTGTTTCCGATCGTCCGGACCACGATGTTGTATTTTTCCCGGGCGTAATCGACGATTCTCGCCGGATCGACTCCTTCCACAGAAAAGGCGGTCAGGCCGCCCGAAAGATAAGGATCATCCGGGGTATGGATCTTCGCGCCCGGGATCTTGCGCAATTCCTGTTTCAGGTATCCGGCGAGGGCCTTGATCCGTCGTTCGATCCGCCGGCGGCCGATGGCATTTTGGAAGTCGAGAGCTTCCCCCAAGGCGAAGATGAGCGCATCGGCGTCCTGGCCGTGGCACTCGAACTTGCGGGCATCCTTGTAAGTGTCCCAGCCGCCAGTGACGATCGTCGGCCAGAGCTTATCCTGGGCTTCCTTGCGGACGAAAAGGAGCCCGATCCCGGTCGGCGCTCCCAGCCACTTGTAGGGGCTGGAAGCGAAGAAGTCGATGTCCATCTCCTTCATGTTCAGGTCGAGCATGCCCAGGCCATGGGCGCTGTCGCCCAGGACCAGAATTCCCTTCTCGTGGGCCATCCGGCTGAGTTCTTTGAGCGGCGAGATGAGCCCGGTGATGAAGACGGTATGGCCGAGGCTGATGATCTTGGTGCGGGGAGTGATGGCGGCGGCGACGGACCCGACAACCTCGCCGACGCTCTTTGTCGGCAGCCCGAAAGGAACCTGCTTGATGACGATCCCGTGCCTTTTCTCTTTGAGTTTCCAGGGGTGAATGGCGCCGGGATGCTCCATATTGGAAATGACGACCTCGTCCCCTTCCTCCATATCCAGCCCGGCGGTGACAAAGTTAATTCCTTCGGTCGTGTTATGGGTCAGGACCACCTCCTCGGGAGAGGCATTGATAAAAGCGGCCAGCTTCGCCCTTGTCTCCTCCCGGAAGGCCGGCAGGAAGTTGTAGACATCGTAGGGATTTGTGGCCTGGATCCTGAAATAGCGCATCAGAGTATTGAAGACGGGCTTGGGCAGAGGGCCGACCGTCCCGTTGTTCATCATGACCAGTCCGTCCTCGAACAGGAACTGTTTCCGGATCCCATCCCAATAGAGGCCGTCCGGAGATTCATCGCCGTAGTATTTCTGGTTAAGAGCGGTGATGCTCTGATAGACGGCGGCCGTGGCCTTGTTGAGAGCGGCGAGCGATAGGGCCGAACCAGCCAGATATTTAAAAAAATCCCGCCGGGTCAGGCCGGTGGAGTTCTCGGTGGTTTCGGCGTCCTGGTGGTTTTTTTGCGGCAAAGACATTGTTGACCTCCTTTTGCCGCCTATTCTATTTTTTCGGAGCCGGCTCTGTCAAATGAAACAGAAAACCTCCTTGTTCTTCTGCTGGTTCGGGGGGAAAAAGCCGCCGGAGGAGCTAAGCGGTGGCCTCTTTAGGCTGCAAGAGATATTCGATCGACCGGGTGAGGGCTTGAAAATCCAGCGGCTTGGAAAAGAAATGACCGATGGCATGCCGGCTGAGCTCTTCGACGGAAACGCAATCGGGATGGGCGGAGATGAGGATGGCCTCTCCGCGAAAACCCAACTCACGGAAGCGGGCGATCATCTCCAGGCCGCTGAGCCGGGGCAGCCTGAGGTCGGCGATGATCAGGTCGAACTTGCAGCTTTTATGAAGGCGCAGCGCCTCCTCGGAATCCTTGGCCAGAAAGACCTGGTACTGTTTTTTGAGCATCAGGAAGAATGTCTTCCGAATGGATTCGTCATCATCGACGACTATGATCTTTTTCTCTGCCATATCTATGACCTCTGTTCATCCTTCAAGAAAGCAGTTTTTGTGCCAAGTTGGAGCCGCCCCTTTCCAGGCGGGATCAGGGGGAAAAGCGGAAAGCTCCCCCGGCCTTCTCAAGAATGTTTACAGTCCGTTAAGTTCGTTTACAGGGGGGGGCGATCACGATCCGGGAAGGGTGAGACGGAGCTTGTACTCCTTGATCTTCTTGTCCAGGGTCGGCCGGCTGATCCTGAGAACCTGGCTGGCCCGCGTCTTGCTCCCCTGGACGGCCTTAAGAACGTGCTGGATGTAGTCGCGCTCCATCTCGCACAGCGAAACCAGCTCGCCGGGGAAGAGCTTCTTCTCGCCCGGCTCCAGAGGGAGGTTTTCCTTCAAGATGACATCCCCCTTGGCCAGGATGACGGCCCTGGTGAGGGCGTTCTCGAGTTCCCGGACATTGCCGCGCCAGGGCATGTCCTGAAGGAGGTCCATCACTTCGGAAGGCACCTTTCTCACGTTCCTGCGAAGCTCGCGGTTGATCTTCTCCAGGAGATAGGCCACCAGCTCGGGGATGTCCTCTTTGCGTTCCCTTAGCGACGGCAGGAAGATCTCCACCACCTTCAGCCGGTAATAAAGATCCTCCCGGAATTTGCCGTTCTCGATGAGGGCCTTGAGCTCATGGTTGGTGGCGGCGATGATCCGGGCTTCCGTCTTCAGGATCTTTTCCCCGCCCACTTTCATGAAATCCCGCGTTTCGATGACCCGCAGCAGCTTCGATTGGAGGTTGGGCGAGACGTCGCCGATCTCGTCGAGGAAAAGAGTTCCTCTGCCGGCGATCTCGAACTTGCCCTTAGTCTCGCTGACGGCGTCGGTGAAGGCTCCCTTGGCATGGCCAAAGAGCTCGCTCTCGAGCAGGGTGTCCGATATGGCCGAACAGTTGATGACGATGAAGGGTTCGTCCCGGTAAGGACTATTGTAGTGGATCGCCTTGGCGACGAGCTCCTTGCCGGTTCCGCTTTCGCCCTGGATGAGGACGTTGGTCCGGGTGTTGGCCACCGACCCGATGAGCTTGAAGACTTCTCTCATTTGGGACGACCGGCCGATGATGTTGTCGATGGTGTATTCCTTCTGTCTCTCCTCAACGAGATAGCTGACCTTTTCTTCCAGGGCCCTGACCTGGAAGGCCTTGGCCACGGTCAGATCAAGGTCGATGAAGTTGAGCGGCTTGACCAGGTACTCGAAGGCGCCGAGCTTGATGGCCTCGACCGTAGTCTTCATGTCGTCATAGGCGGTCATCATCAGGACGTAGGTTTTTTTATTCAGGTCTTTGACCTGCCTCAGGACCTCGAGGCCGTCGATATCGGGAAGGCGGACGTCCAGGATGACGAGGTCCGGGTTGAACTCCCGGAACTTCCGGACTCCCTCCTCTCCTTCTTCCGCCAACTGGACATCGAACCCCTGCTTGGTCAGATGTCCGGACAAGGTCTTTCGGATCAGCGGGTCATCGTCGATGATCAGGACGGATCTCATGTTTGCACCTCACAGGGGATGCGAACCTCGAAGGCCGTCCCCTTCCCTTTTTTCTTGACGACTTTGATCGAGCCCAGATGCTGCTCTACGATCTTGCGGGCGTTGGACAGGCCCAACCCGAACCCGGACGGCTTGGTGGTGAAGAACGGCTCGAAGATGTTCTCCCAGTCTTTCTCCGCGATCCCGCAGCCGTTGTCGGACATCCGGATCCGGATCATCTTGGCTCCATTTTCCTTAGCAAGAGAAATGGCCAGGCCGATCTTTCCCCCTTCATCCACGGCCTCGACGGCGTTCCGGAGGATGTTCAGGAAGACCTGCCTCATCTTATCGCCGTCGACCACCACCGCGGGAAGGTCGGATGGGCACCGCCTCTCCAGGACGATCCTTTTCTCCTGGAAAGAGTTCCGCAGCATCTTCAAGGATTCCTCGATGATCTGGAGGATCGAGAACCGCTCCAGATTGAGGTCGGAGACGCGGGTGAAATTGAGCAGTTCCTTGATGAACTTCTCGATCAGGCCGATGCCTTCCTGGGAGATGCTGAGGTGCTCCTTTTCTTCCTCGCCCAAGCCTCCGTTCTGCAGGAGATTCTGGATATTGAGCTTGACCGAGGTCAACGGGTTGCGGATCTCATGGGCGATGGTGGCCGAGATCCGGCCGATGGAGGCCAGTTTCTCGGCCTGGATGAGTTTCCGGTTGGCGTCTTCCATCCTTTGGCGCGTCTCGAGAAGGTCCCTGGTCATCTCGTTGAAGCTCCGGGCCAAGCCACCGACCTCGTCCTCGGAGCGGACGGGAATCGTCTGGGAGAAGTCTCCCTTGGAGATACGGTGGGTCCCTTCCACCAGCGTCTTCAGCGGTTCGGTGATCCGCCTGGCCAGCAGGCCTGCTCCCGCGAGTCCCAGGAGAAACCCGCCGCAGCCGATCAGGATGAGCATCAGCCGCGTCCGGCGGATCTCCTTGTGGATTCCCTCGAGCGAGAGTCCGACCTTGACCGAGCCCCAGTAGTCAGGCTCGGGCGACCCTCCGGCAAAAACGGGGATCTCGATCTCGATGGTGGGCACGGACTTGCCGTCCAGACTGAAGTCCAGCCTCCGGCTGACCGACAGGTCTTCACTGACCTTCGCCGGCAGCCGGCTGACCTTGATGTCCTCATCATCCCCGGCCAGGTCGCTGGAAACGAAGAGCTGCCGGAAGCGATCGAAGATGACGACATAGATCAGGTTGTCATCGAGCTCCCGGTCGACGTTGGCCTTAACCCCTGTCGAATCCCAGAACTTCAGGCTTTCCAGGTTGAGGTTGGCGATATTCTGAGCGGTCAGCATCCCGCGGGTTTTCGATTCCTCGAAGATAGTCCGGACCTCTCGCCGCTCAACCAAGAAGAGGATGGAGCCGACGAGAAAGATCAGGATGAAAGTGATGGCGATCATGAACCGGGTGTAGAGAGATATCTTGAGGCGCGCTCTGCCGGGTCTCATCTGTCCAGCCAGATCTCCCTCGCATCGAGATAGAAAAAGCCGAGAGGCGGAACCTTGACCCCGCGCACATAGGGTTGAACGGCCAGACGATGTTGCCTGGAGTAAAGCGGGATAGCCGGCATGTCGGCCATGAGCAGCCGTTCGATCTTGTGGAAGAGGGCGATCCGCGCTTTGCGGCTCTGTTCGATCTCGGTCGCCTGGGCCAGCTCATCAAGCCGGGAATTGGAATACTGAAGGATTTTTTGGTTCAAGACCGCGCTCGAGTAAAAAAGGGGCATGACGACGTTCTCGGGGTCAGGAAAATCCAGACTCCAGTGGAGGAGCAACAGATAGGGCTCCTTCGAGGACTTGACCTCGTCATAGGTCCGGTAGGTTCTCGTCCTGAGATCGATCCCGACCGCGGCCAGCTGCTCTTTGAGAACACCGGAGACCTTGGTATCGCCGTCCCTCTGTTCCTGGTGAAGGAACAGGGTGAGCCGGGGAAAAGCCTCCTCAGCAAAGAAGCCTTCCCCGAGGAGGATTCTCTTCGCTTCTTCGGGATTGAATCCTTCCTCATCGGCCGGATAGAATCCCGGCAGCTTGGGAGGGATAAAATTGTTGGTCACCCGGGGCTCTGAGTCGAGCCGGAAGGCGGCTCTTGCAATCTCCTTTTTATCGATGGCCAGGGAGATGGCCCGGCGGACGGAGGCCCTTTCCAGAGGTGGCAGATGGCAGCTCATCATCAGGAATGCCGTGGCCAAGGTTTCCCCTTCCAGCACCTGGATATCCCGGCCTGACAGGCGGTCCGAAGAGTAAGGAATGATATCGACTTCCTCCGCCAGGAACTGCTCCGGCGTGTAATAGGGGTTAAATTCAACGGCCTCGAGATAGGGCTTTCTCAGAAAGTATTCGTTGTTCCGCTCCAGCTTTACGCCGACGATATCCAGCCTCGAATTGCGCAGCCAGTTGGCGAACTTGAAAGGGCCGGTCCCGGACGGCCTTTGAAAGAACCCGCGGCCTTGGCGCTGGACGAGATCGCGGGGGAGGATCTTGCAGAAATCCATGCTCAGGAGATAGAGGGCCGAGACATAGGGATTTTTCCATTGGATCTCGAAGGTGCGCCTGTCGCGGACCTTGAATCCTTTCACCTCGGGGGCTTTCCCTTCTCTGTATTCCTGGGCGCCGACGACCTTGGAGGTTAAGAATTGATAATAGGGACCTTCCGTCTCCGCGTTGACAAGCCGTTCCAGCGAGAACTTGACGTCCTCGGCCTCGAGCTCCCGGCCGTGGTGGAATTTCACTCCTTTCCGGAGGAAAAAGGTGTATGTCCTGCCGTCGTCGGAGATCATCCAATAATCCGCCAGGACGCCGACGACGCTCAAATTCTTGTCCAGCCCGACGAGGCCGTCGAAGATCTGGTTCAGGATGAACACGTGGGCCCCGCCGGCCGGGTCGAATTGCGGCTGAAAAGGATTAAGAGTGAAGGTCCGCAGCCGCAGCGTTCCACCGGGACGCGGCTTCACGACCGGGGACCGCGCAGTGCGGCTCTGGAAGGTTAGGGCGAGCACGACCGGAGCAAGGAAAAGCAACATCGCGGCTTGGCACCTGGGCGCTGACATCTGGCCTTTACTCATGATAGAAAAGAACGCATCGGAATGCAAATTGAGCAAGATTTATGCCATCTCAAATTCGCTATAAGTAATTGATAATTATAATTTTATACATAAATAGATGGACTGACACTCGACCCGCTGTAAATTTCTTTTACAAAACCTTGTCAGGTCCCTGACCGGAAGTCCTTTCAGCCCGTATAGAATTTTTGGATCAAAGGATTGAGGCGGGTGAGAAGTTCATAGTGGGAAACGCCGGCTTTCCGGGCGACCTCATAGGCAGTGACCTCCTCCCGGCCGTCGCGGCCGATGGCCGTTACGACATCGCCCACTCTGGCGCCGACGGCATCTGTCAGGTCGATGACGATCATGTCCATGGAAATAGTCCCTAGGACCTTGGCTCTCCGTCCTCTGACCAGGACCTCACCGACGAGAGAAAGGCTCCGCGGAAAGCCGTGCCAGTATCCGATCGGACAGAGGCCGATCCTGGAATCGCGCTTCAAGGTTTCGGTCAGGTCATACCCAACGCCCAGGCCTTTTTTGAGCGTCTTGACCTCGGAGATGATCGTCCGCCAGGTCAGCGCCGGTTTCAGGACGATCCTCTTGTCCCAGGCCCGTTTCGTCTCCACAGAAGGCCAATGGCCCATCAGCCCGATCCCGATCCGGGCCAGATCATAGGCCGCTTCCGGATAGTTCATCGCCCCGGCCGTGGCGGAGGCATGCCGGATCGGCCGGTTCGCGGAGGCCCCAAAAAAAGCGACGGCTTTCTCGAACTCCTTGATCTGGCCGTTCGTATAGCCTCTATTCGCCGGGTCCTTGGCGGAGGCGAAGTGGGTATAGATCCCCTCAGCCTGGATGCGCCTGCGCTTCTTCAGGAGGAGGCCCCGGGCGGCCCCCCATTGAGAAGGCAGGAATCCTTGGCGATGCATTCCGGTATCGAACTTGAGGTGGATCCGGATCGGGCGGGGGCTGGGAAAAGCGGCCAGGGCGCGCAAGTTTTCGAGGCTGGAAACCGTCAGGCTGATCCGGTATTTCTCGGCGTCCCCGAACCGGCCGGGGAGTGTATAGCCCAGGACGAGAATCGGCTTTCGGATTCCTTTCTTCCTCAGCGTCACGGCTTCGACGATCGAATCCACGCCGAACCAATCCGCTCCCATCTCTTCCAAGACCGGAGCGAGGTCATACAACCCGTGTCCGTAGGCGTTCGACTTGCAGATGGCCATGAGCCTGCAGCCGGGAGGCAGAAGGCTACGGAAGACAATCAGGTTATGTTCGAGCGCGCTGCGGTCCACTTCGATCCAGGTCCGGAGGGAGCGGCGGTCCAGCGGCGCTTTCATTTTTTGGCCCCCTGTTTATACCGCAACAGCTCACGAATCGCAAATCAGAAGCAATCTCAAGATTCGGCAGATGACGATATTGCCCTGAGGTTAAGCCTTACCAATATGCATATTGAAGAAAACCGCTTTTATTCTCTTCTGGCCAGAGCGAAGGGTTTAGGTGAGGAAGTCCGTCGACGACTGAGCGGGCACGGTTTCTCGACCGTAGGGAGAGAAGAGCGAAGGAGGAGTTCGGAGTGAGGTTCCGCGCTGGGGAACCGAGCGGGCTGACGAACCTAAATCCTGAGCTTATTTGACTTTTAAGAAAGCACGCGATATATTGGCTCACACTTCTTGAAGAATCCGTAGAAAAAATCACCATCGCAAAGCTCACCCAGAAGAGACGGCAGAAGAAGGAACTCGAGAAGACATGAGGAGCGCACAGATGAAGGAAATCGGCCTCTTTCTGCTCGTCATCGCCCTCTGGACATCCGCCCAGGTCCTGCTCAAGTGGGGCCTGACCGCGTTTGCCGGCCAGAAAGTCGACCTCCGCTTCTTCCTCCGTGCGCTCGGCTCCTGGCCGGTATTGACCGGGACACTCCTCTCCGCGGCCGGCGCCCTTCTGTGGCTGGTCGTCCTCTCCCGCTTTGAGCTGAGCTACGCCAACCTCATGGTCAGTTTCATGTATGCCCTCATCGTCATCGCCTCGGCGGTCATTTTCAAGGAGAATATCTCCGGCCTCCGCTGGCTGGGCGCGTTCCTGATCATGCTGGGTGTGTTCCTGGTGTCCCAGACGCGCTGAACGGAGGCCATCCAGGCCATGCAGGCGGCCGTCAGAGACGCCTGCATCATGCGCGCAGTCATCGCGGCCACCTCCGCCGGCAGGTAGCAACCTGACGGCGCCAGATCGAGACCTGTCCCTTCAGACCTTCCCCTAGGAAGGCGCCGCGGGTCGTTTATCGATATCGTTCGGCGATCTTGCCGACATCGATTTTTTCCCGGAGAAGCGCCGAGGATTCAGCGCCGTAGATCCATCCTTTGAAGAATCGGTCTAGGCTCCGGCCGACGGTTTTTTCAGCAAAAACCTGGAAGTCCCGGAAATCGGCCGGCCGGACACGGTATTCCCGGAGGAAACTCGAGACGAGCGACCGGAAGGCCTCGTCGCCGACGGCCTGATGGAGAACATATAGGGACCAGGCTCCTTTGGTGTAGGAATTTTCGCCCCTCTCTTCTTTCCAATAGTCGGCAATGGGTGTGGAACAATTTTTTTCGTCCTTCTCGCAGGACTTCAGGAACCGGTCGCGGCGCATTTCCATGTAGTCCTGAAACGCTTTTTCTCCCTCAAACTCCCTGATCGCCAGCCCCTGGAAATAAGAGGCGAAGGCCTCATCGAAATAGCGGCAGCGCTGGACAGCGGGTTTGGCCCGGACGTTCCAGTTGTGGGCGATCTCGTGGTAGAGCTCGGAAGCCTTGGTCTTGTCCCGGAAGGCCTTTGCGGCCAGCAGGATGTAGAAATCGGCCGCCTGCGAACCCCAGCCTTCCGGGATTTCGATAATCGTGAATCCCGGGAAATCGCCGACCTCACCGAACAACCGGGTGAAAAAGAGAAATGACTGCTTGGCCGTCTCGAGGATCCGCGGCGTTTCGGCCTCATCGCCGGGAATGGCATAGATGTGGATTCCGTCGTCCTTGTCTTCAATGACCTTGAACCTGGCGGCGGCCACGTCGACACGCCAGGTCGGCTTGAAGCTTTCGAATATGAAGGTTGCATTCCCCGACTTTCGCACGGTCTCGACGGGGCGTCCCCCGCAGGCCACGACCAACCCGTCCGGGACCTCGACTTCCACCCGGTAGGTGAATTGCGAGCGAAAGGCGACCATCATGCTTTGAAAAGAGGGCGGGCCCAGCATAGGATAGGCCAGCGAATCGGGCCGCAGGAGACTGTAATTTTCGTCGATCCGGTCCCGGACGTAGGCCATCACTTCGGGATATCCCCACAGGGCGCCGGCGTATTTCAGACGAACAACCGCACTGTCCCCGGTGGCAAGGGGCCGGCCCAAGCGGACGGAGACAAAGCGGACCTGGAGGCTTTTTTCATCGGAGAACTTGACGACGGTCCCGGTTGAAGAAAGGGGGATGCCCTTTCCGTCAGTCACTTCCTCGACGTCGAATAACCGGTAAAGGACAAAAGGAATCTCGGACAACGATGCGGGAGTCGTATTTCGGACCGTCATCGAGGCTTCCGCCTCGAGGTTGTTCTCTTTTGGAAAAAGGTGGAACCGAAGATCATAATGAGTGACGGAGGGAAGTTCCGCACCCTCACCCTTGGGCACCTGGACGGAACCTTCAACCGACCCAGCCGCCGCCGGGATCCGGAAGCCGGCCAAGAGCGATATCAGCGCAAATAAAAGGACCGCCGGGAGAATCCCCCCGGCACGAAAACGCATACGTCTGAGGGCTGGGAACATATTTTATATCATCCTTGCATTGCTTCTTTTTGAATTATACGCGCAAGGCCACGGCAGTGTTGCTAATTCTGCTGCTCCGGTTCCGGAGGAATGGGGATGGCCAGATCCAGCGCGATTTTCCAGAGGCCCTCGGGATTCTTCCTCCAGATCCGGAAGTAGCTCGAGGTCGCCGGCGGGTCTGTGGGATCGCCGCTTTTTGTCTCCGCTGTCCCAAATATGAAGCCCAACGCTCCATACCTGGAAACGTCTCCGTCAACAGGCTCCCAGGTCTGGCTTCCCGTCCGGCCCGAGAACTCCTGGCGCAAAGTGTCCGTTCCCGCGCTCGGCAACGAACCGTCTCGGAAGATTCGGATATCATCGTCGGCGTAAGCGAGATAGGCGGCGAGAATCCCTTCGGCGGCCGCCTTGGCGGCGAACTCGGCCTCGATCTTGAGGAGAAAATTCAACTCCCTGAATTTATCGACCCTGATCAGCCTCTTCGGCCGGCGAGCGTCCTTTTTTGTCATGACTTCCAGCGGCTTGAAGCCGGGCTGGGGATGGCGGATGCCGATGTCCAGGACGACCTTCCAAAGGCCGGTGGGCTGCTTCTGCCAGAGAGAAACGTAATGCCCAAAACGGGGCGGGGCGGCGGCGTTGCTTCTGTTCTTGGCCTGATAAGGCCCCGTAGTGTAACCAAGGTCGCCGGCCGGCGAGACCTCCGCGTAGGCGGGTTCCCAGGTCAGGAGGGTCGGAGAATCGGCCGGCGCTTCTTCGTACGCCTTCCTCCCGGGAACGGGCCGTGGCAAGAAGACAACGGAGTCGTCCGCTAGGTAAAAGAGAAAAGCCTCTCTGATCCCTTTGTCCTCGGACAGATGAGAGAAGGCACGCTCGGCTTCGATCAGGGTTTGGAGCGAGCGGCTCGAGGACTGAGCCGCAACAATGCCGGCCGGGATGAGAATGGTGATGCCGACAACGGCCCAGAAAGAGGTTTTCATGGAAATCATCGCTCTCCGGTAGTATCTACGGCTCATACTTCGAATAGGTTTCTTTTCCTCTTATTATAACCAGGCCCGCCTGTCAACGGGACGGCAGGACTTGACCTTCCCGCAAAAAATCTCTCGTCGTTTTTCTGATGACGCAAAAAAGACTCGATTCATCGACCTCGATGACGTTGGCGTCGACGTCGAAATTAGAGGTTATGGCCAGGAATTGTTGAACCGTGAAGGTGGTTGCCCGGAAGCCGTCCTGGCAGACGATGACTCCGCTCCCCGTCCTTTCCCGATCGATCTCACCGAGCAATCCTTCTGCAGCCTGCAGCTGGAACCACTCCAGACGATGTCTCCAGAACTTCTCGGAATACGAGGAAATCAAAAAAAGCCCGTTTTCCTTGATCACCCGAAGGCCTTCGGAGATCAATAGAAGGGGGTCCATCCGGAACGCGGAAATTCCGTTCTGGATGCAGAGGACGGCATCAAAAGACCCCTCGCGAAAACCCATCCGGCCGGCGTCCATCCCCAGCAAAAAACAATTAAAAAGGCTCTGGAGGAATGGCTTACCGAACCGTAAACTGGGAAGGGATCTGTCGATCCCGATGACCAGCCCGGCCTTCCGGGCCAGCGAGGGGATGGCCCGTCCATAGCCGCATCCCATATCCAGGACAGCATTCCCCTGGAAGATATGGTCCAGGACAAAGTCGATCTCAGCCCTTAGATACTGCTGGACCCGGGGAGGAGCGATATCGTAGCAGCGCTTCAAACGCTCCGCCGCCAGCTTGCCTGTATAATAAGAAGTGGGCATAGTCCCCCGTTCGCTTTTAGCCCAGCCTGGGCAGACCAAATGGATTGCTGCCGCCGCACCCCAGAAATAATTCTATGATTGCCAAAAGGCGCCGCGTCACAGGCTGAGCCCGGCGGAGACGGACATAACCCGGCGGAAGACGCGCATCACGTTGCCGCCCCAGATCTTGGCGATCTCCTCCTCCGAGTGTCCGCGGCGGACGAGCTCCTCGGTCACCCGGAACATCTGGCTGACGTCATCGCATCCTTCGACGCCTCCGCCGCCGTCGAAGTCGGTGCCAATGCCAACATAGTCGACGCCGGCGACCTGGATCACGTGCTCGATGTGGTCGACAACATCCGCCACATTGGCCCTCTCGCCGGGATACTTCGCGTTGATGGCTTCGAACTCCTCCCGGGCCTTCTTGCGGACAGCTTCATCCTGGATATTCCTCATCGAACCGTATTTCTCCTGGAGTTCCTTGAGGGCTCGGTCGCGTTCGGGATTGGGTTTGGGCGTGCGCAGATAACCGGAGAGAAAGCAGATCTGGATGACGCCTCCATTGCGGGCCAGCGCGCGGATCATCTCGTCCGAAAGATCTCTCGGACTGTCACAGAGAGCGCGGCAGGACGAGTGAGAAGCAATAACGGGCGCCTTGGTCACCGCGAGGACGTCATAAAAGGACTTATCCGAGATATGCGAGACATCGACCATCATCCCCAGGCGGTTGCAGGCGGCCACCACCTCCCGGCCGAAATCGCTGAGGCCGCGGTCTTCGGGATCCTGCCGGTCGGTGGAGGAATCGCAGATGTCGTTGTCCCGGGAGTGGCAGAGGGTGAGGTAGCGCACTCCCCTCTTATAAAAGTCTTCCAAGTTTTCCAGGCTCTTACCCACGGGATAGCCGTTTTCCATGCCGATGAAGGCCGCCCGCCGTCCTTGTTTTTCGAGCCGGTAGGCGTCATCCGGTGTCAGGGCCAGGCCAACCAGGTTCGGGTACTTTTCGCACATAGCGTGAATGGCGTCGAGCGTTTTGAGCGCCCAGTCTTTCGCCCGGGCGTATCCCTGGTCGGTGCGCTCGCCCTGGCCGGTGAAAACGGCAAAGAATTCCGCGTCCAGTCCGCCCTCGGCCATCCGGGGCAGGTCGACCCTGCCGCTAGCCCGCTCACCGGGCTCGTGCCGGACGCCGATATCCCAGCTGCCGCCCGGAAGGCGGGAAGGGGTGTCGCAGTGCGTGTCCACGGTCAGGACGCGGTCGTGGATGCGACGAGCCCTCATCGCCAGATCCTCTTCGGCGAGCTCCGGGCGGCAACCTGCCAGGAATAACACGAAAACAGTCAAGCAAAAGAGGACCGAAAGATGGATTTCTTTTCGCGACATGATATTCCTTTCAGTTGAAGAAGGAGCGCAATCTCCTGCGCAGCTCTCTCATTGGAGGATTTTTATTGTATCACATTCCGTCCCTCCTTATCATTAAACAAGCGGCCGCCAACAAAAATGGAGTGACAAATAGAAACTGAATGAATGAAAAGTATGGACGGTCCTTATGAAAAACCCCTTCTCCCTTGACGGGAGAGGGTGAAAAAAAAGACCAGACTCACTATGTTGACCGTTCGATTCGGCCTCTGTTATGCTTAGCCGAGCCGCTTGGGCCGATCAATGCGCAGCCTTTTCGAGGAGCGAAAAAAAAGGGCCGTTCAGCTCATCCTCGTGCTGACGGCCGCCGCCGTCCTGGCCGGCGCCTATCTGTTCC
>JBAQGA010000001.1:0-3358 GCA_049287565.1 Candidatus Aminicenantales bacterium | reverse complement strand
AACAGTACCCGACATAGTCGCGAGATATGTTCGCGGGCGTGATAGAGATCGATGATCATGAGGGCTTGAGGGAAGTGCATCTCGGCCAGATTCTTCACCCACTCCGCGCCGTCCCCGATGACGACGGTCCGCCGGGCGCGCAGTACGCCCCGCCGTCTTGCCTCCCCATAAATCCGCCACCCGAACGCCTCGGCCCTCTCGATCGCGCCGACGAACGTGGTGGAGTGCGGATCCCGAATCGGATAACCCGCCTCGTCGACCGTCGTCTGGATAAAGACACAACCCAGCTTCGCCTCGCGGGTTTTGGCCGTGCCGTCGGGGTGTTTGCCCTTGACGCCGATGAGCTCCTCCGGCCTCATCGGCACCCCGGTCCCGTCATAACTGACGTACATGACCGGGATGTCTTTTTCCGGCTCCATCTCCCCGTCCGCCCGCAAGAGCGCCTGCCTCTCCTGCTCTCCCCAGGTGTCCATCTCTTGCCCGATTCTCTCCGCCACCCGCTCCACATCCTTGGCGCTGACCTCCACTCCGGCATAGATGCGGAGGTCGTCCCGGCCGTCCTTAAAGGTCGATTGACTCCCGGCCCGGGCCATCATCCGCCGCAGTCCCGGCGAGCGCGTCGTCCCCACCACATCCAGCGCTTCATCGCCCGGGTAACGGGTCGCTCCACACCCCGAACACTCAAACCTCGACCGCTCATAGACGACCGGCCCTAGGATCGTCAACAACTCCTTTCCTCGCACCCCCGCGCTTTCCATCCTCTGCCCACAGCGGCAGAGGACCGGCTCCGCCCTCCGGCCCGAACCGTGGGCGGCCAGCATCCCGGCCAGGACCTTGGCCCCGCAGGCCAACACCGCCACTCGTACGGCCGTCTCCCAGGCTTCCAAGTCAGCCTTCTCCGACTTGGCCGCAACCTCCAGCAGCCGTCTTACTTCCCGGTCTTTTTCGACCCCGATTTCGAGCGTTTTTTTTCCTGCTCCGTCGTCCGTTTCAGACTGGCCAGTTCCGAGGCGACCTCCACATACTCCCGACAGAGAGTTTGGAAACGCCTGTAAGCGGCGACCTCAGCCCGGGCGTTCTCGATGTCCTCGGCCGAAGTCAACCGCTGACTGACTGTTTTTCCTCCCTGCGATCTGCTCCAAACATAATAGGGACCTTGGCGGGTCAGTTCTTTGGACCCCTTGTGCCGGATCTGAAAAAACTGTTCGTTGACCGACCCCCGGCGCATCGAGTCAATCGAACGAATCTCGTCCAGGATGGCGAGACGACGGGCTTCGAGTTGTTGGACATCCATCGGTTGAGACCTCCTGATTGTAGTTATATAACTACAATATCATGGTCTCTGACAGATGTCAAGTCCCTTTCCCCATTTTTATGATGTAGGCCCAAATTGCGAACGAATATTGACATGGCCCCCATTTTACCCCATCATATTCTGCACATTTTTTTACTTTTCTGAAAAATTTTCTAAAAAAACTTTCTCCCCCCTGTTGGGAAGACTGACGTGCTTGCGGGCATGGCGAGAACCCTGCAATATTAAGTGGCATACTGCAGTATCAGGTGTCATCCTGCAATATGTTGCAAAGTCCAAGCATTAAGAATCAGTTTGCGATGTCCTTACGGCTGCCACGCGGGGTAGTCCCTATATTACGCACTTTTATAAGGAGTCCGAGTCGAACCCGGAGGCTACGATAGATAGCCCAATACCGCCTCAACATGGTGACGCAAGAGGTATTGAAATGCTCATGAAGGGGGGAATGGGGAGGCAAGCAATGAACATATGCTTGCTTAGATTAGAGACAAATTGGCCACGTTAGCTTTTGCAGCTTTATTCTTCTCTGAAAGCAAAAAATGAGTAAGGATAGTTTATTTCTGTATCCTGTTGAAAGCTATTGTTTTTCTTCTGCCCTTTTCCTTATATCATAATTGCCATAGACTTGCTGGACAATGCTATTCCCTAGATTCCTGATTGCAACTTCTATCGGAGCAGAAAATTCCTTTTTCCCCGTGCTAAACATATCGACTCCCTGGTTTCCCATTCCTGTACCAGTAGCCTGAACAGAAGCGAATTGGATAAGCTTGCGGTCACTAAAAGATAGGTTAGCACTAATCTGAATATTGCCCGTAGCGTCTGTTGTAAAAAATCCTTCTTGTGTAGATAGAGCAGCGTCGGCTTCCGTAATTCTTACAGTAGAAACTAAATCTAGGTTTCTTTCCGCAACAATTACTTCCGTTGGATACGATTCGAGCAACTCAACATTCTTAAAGACACGAATAAAAGCTTTGTAGATGATGGAGCTTAACGCTTCGCCAGCTTTGAAAGTGTATTTACTTGCCCAGTCTGCCCAGTCATCTCAAGTCCCCTTACCTCTGGAGGGATAAAAAGGCCCACATTAAAATCCAGTTGGTTAGCGATGGTTGCAGTGACGTCAATGTTTGACCTTACAGTTGCAGTGTGCATACATCCTGTAATGAATACGAAAGAAATTAGCGCCGACAAAACCAATGTTTTTTTCATCGATTAATCTCCTTTCACTGCCCTCTTTTTTTCTTATTTTGTCTCAGTGGTGTCCAGTTATAAGTTGAACAAAAGCAATTGGTTAGGGTCGTCGGCCATCGATTCATGATCGTGCTTTTCCGTAAGCAGCTGATTCAACGGAGTTTTCTCGAACGCCATAATGCTCAAAACCTGCAAAAAAGTGTAGAGGGGGACCGGCAGGTCCAATTTCTTCTTGATAATGGCGACGAGGACGTAAACCGTAATGGCCACCCAAATCTGGGTCCGCACGGCATTCTCCGAGGTCCCATAAAACGACTTGATCCGCAGGTTCTGTTTGATCCAGCGGAAGAAAAGTTCCACGTTCCAGCGGAGCTTGTAGAGTTCGGCAATCGTCAGCGCGGGCAAAAGGAAATTGTTTGTCAGAAAGGTCAAGTACCGACCGTTCTCCCGGTCGTAGAAGCGAACGCGACGGATCGCGTCGGGATAGTCGGTCTTGGATTTGGGACCGGTCAAGACGATCCTCTGGTCGCTCCTCAGGTCTTTGCTTTTGTCGATGGGTTGAGACGAGATGCGGCGCGACTGGAGATTCGACTTGGCCCGGATGACGAAAAAGGCGTGGTTCTGATGAAGGGTGTAGAGTCGAAAGAAGTCCAGATATGCTCGATCCAGGATGTAGAAGGAACCCGGCTCGGGCAGGAGATCGTCGAGGATCCGAACGTCGTGCGTTTTCCCTTGTGTTATATGGATAAAAGTTGGTATAGAGCCCTTCAGGTCGAGAAGGGTATGGAGCTTGATGGCGCCCTTGCGTTTGCGGAACCGAGCCCAGGGAAAAAGCGACAGACAGAGGTCGATCGTCGT